>JAYEKB010000412.1:0-7630 GCA_034660835.1 Thermodesulfobacteriota bacterium | reverse complement strand
AGATAATAAGGACGACAAAAAAAACAAGGACCAAGATCAGCAGAAAGAGCAGCAACAGGCTGATGACAACAAGGACCAGCAAAATCCTGAGCAGAACACAGATGAAAACACCAGCGACCAGGGGAAGAACGAAGATCAGCAAGAACAGAAGAATGGAGACACAGACGACGAACAGCAGGACAACAAAGAAGAGGAACATGGACAGCAGCAATCATCCGGGGATAAATCCGGACAGCAAGAAAAAGAGATGAGCGAACAGGATATGAAGCGCAGGCAGCAGGGAAAAATGACCAGGAAAGAGGCAAGAAATCTGCTCGACAGCTTAAAGGGTGAGCAGGGCGAACTCAATTTTATTCCCCAGGGAACCGAGCCCTTGGCTGATGGGGACAGAGACTGGTAATGCTCCAATATAAACACAAAAACAGAACGCATCCTTTTTCGGGCGTATTTATTTTTATAGTGCTTGCTCTACTGGTACAAATCCCGGCAGTCACTATGGCACAAACTGCTGATGTCAGTGTCAAAGCGGAAATCAACAGTGCAGAGTTCTCTATAGATCAGTCGGCCCTGCTCACAATTACCGTCAGCGGTGCCCGCTCGGCCAAGCCGGAGATGCCTGAAGCTGACGGGCTCCGGTTTGCCTACCGGGGTCAAAAAAGCCAGGCGCAGTGGATTAACGGAAAGGCATCCTCCTCCATTTCCTTTTCCTTCATGGTCCAGGCCCAGAAGGAGGGCAAGCATGTCATTAAACCAGTCAAGGTGACGGTTGACGGCAAGGTGTACACGTCCAGAGCTGTACCCTGTACTGTCCTGCCACCACGTGCGCCCAAAGGAGGACAGAGTACACAGCAACAGAAAGCCAATACCCCTTCTACCAGACTGCGCTCCGGAGAAGCGGACAAAATCGGATACATGCGAGTTTTTCCTGAAAAAGAAAGAATCTACTCCGGTCAACTGGTCTTCTTCACTATTAAGGCTTATTTCCGGCAGGGGCTACGGGTGACACTCAAATCGGTACCCCGCTTTGTCGGCGAAAACTTCATGCTCCAGTCTATTGATAACAAACCGCAGCAGAGTGAAGAACTTGTCAACGGCGAACCGTATATATCTCTAAGCTGGAAAGGAGCATTGTCTGCAGTTAAAGAGGGAACTTTTCCCCTGGTAGTAGAGATGGATGCCGAGCTGCTTGTACGGGCACAACAGCAGCGTCAAAACAATCCTTTCGGATCGCCTTTTTCAAATGACCCATTTTTTGACGACTTCTTTGGCCAGTACTCCCGTCGTGAGGTCAAGGTCGCCAGTCCGAAAGAATCCATTACAGTTATGGACCTGCCGACGGCTGGTCGGCCCAGCGATTTTCAAGGTGGAATCGGAACCTTCAGCCTGGCAGTTGCAGCATCACCGGTGAACGTCAAGGTCGGGGATCCCATTACCCTGAAGATGATAGTCTCGGGTAGCGGCAACTTTGACACGGTGCAGGCTCCACAACTTACAGACAAAAACGATTGGAAGACCTATCCGGCCACGGAAATTTTTGAGGAGCACAAGCCGGGTAACGGCAAAAAGACATTTGAACAGGCCATTGTTCCCACCTCTACTGACCTGACAACTATTCCTTCGGTACAGTTTTCCTATTTTGATCCCAATCCTGGGGAATATGTCAGTCTGACAAGCGATCCCATCACGATACAGCTGAAAAACCCTATGGGTGTCGCAACATCTGCTGACAGCCATGATGTTGCAGAGCAGCAACCGACAACTCCGGACACTCAGACTGAACCGGATACAAAAAACCTTGCCCCGCTCCATACTGAGCCGGGCAGGCTGGTCCATGCCATTGAGCCGCTCTATAAAAAAAGCTGGTTTATTCTTTTAATGACAGCGGCTTTTCTCTGCCTGACCGCTGCCCTGCTGCTCTATTTACGCAGAAAAAGGCTGCAGGCTGAGCCGACTATTCTGCTGCACAAACAGGTCAACCGACAGCTCGACAACCATTATCAGGAGATGGAAAAAGCGATCAGTTCGCAGGACCAGAACAGCTTTTTCAACCACTGCCGGGCAGCAATTCAGGAACGGCAGGGGGAAATATGGGGAATAGAACCCCGAGCCATCACCCTGGCAGACCTGCAGCAACGACTCCCTGTGGATGCGCCCTTGCTTGATATCTTTAGTCGGATGGAACATGGTGCTTATTCGGGTGAGAGGCTTGACCAGACCACCCTGGAGAAGATGCTGCAGACCACACGAAATGAACTGGACAAGCTCTGATGAAGAAAAACATTCTACTGGTATACTGCCTGACTCTACTTTTCGCCTCCACGATCCAGGCCGCAGACAACAGCTTCGGCAACCTGTTTGAACAGGCAAATATTGCCTACACCCGTGCTGAGTACCAGCAGGCTATCAACCATTACCTCACAGTTGCCGGTAAAGACGGCGTCTCCGCTCCCCTGCTCTACAACCTGGCAAACAGTTATGCTGCCAACGAACAAACAGGAGAAGCTGTTATCAACTATGAGCGGGCACTGCGGCTGTCCCCCGGAGATGCCGACATCCAGGCAAACCTGATGCAGGTCCGAAAAGATGCCGGCCTGTACCGGGACGACAAACCCCTCTACGAACGTCTTGCCGAACTCCTGGAAGCCGACCAGTGGCTCATGCTGTCAGGTGCGGCCTTTCTGCTGCTGGCTATAACCACCCTTGCTGCAACCCTGGTTAATAAATTTACCCCGGCCATGACTCGGTTGATCATTATCGGCTCTCTGCTGGTTATAATGACTACCTTACCGGCAGTCCTGTTCAGGTATCAATCCTGGAATGACGGAGTCGTGGTGGGGCAGGAAGCAAGACTACTCATCTCGCCTTTTCCAGAGGCTGCCTCAACAGGAACGATCAAAGCAGGCAGACTGGTTCGTCCGGGAAAAAAACATGGTGACTTTGTCCTGGTACAGGACGAAACCGGCCGCAATGGATGGCTCGATCAAGAAAATTCTAAATGGATAGCTGAGTTACCGAGCAACTAAAGGGTGCCTTGAATAATTAGATTTTTCGTTCGAGGTCAGGTAAGCGTAGACTCCGAGAAACAGAAAAATTATAAAGCGCAGCATATTGGTCATATGTGAGCATTTTTCATTTTTCTGTGACGCAGAGACCGGGCGAAAAAGCAATTATGCAAGGTAGCCTAAGAATTGACTAAAAATGGACAAACCAGCGGAAGTAGTAACGATTCGGTACCAAGCCAAATTCGTCATTAGTGCTGCCGTTATAGATGAAAGCGCCTGCGCTGAGAGTCATATCATCGCTGAGACTGTATTCGACGGATGGGGCGACGAAACTTGATTGGTCATCGAGGTTTACTACCACCAGCAGGCTGCAGAACCAGAGCATGGCAGGTTGGTAGTTCGCTATACCACCGAGATAATCGATCTTGGTTTCATCGGAATAGTTGTATTCAGCAAGCAGGGTCAGGGAGTTTGCAAAACCGTATTCAGCCCCGACGATAAACTCGGTATGCCGTTTGCCGGTATCACGATTATGAAAACTGCCGCCCTCACTCCGCAGTTCAATCCCGGTCTCCAGCAATTGGCCTTCCAACTCCCAGCCGATGATGTCCTGACTGAACCCCTCGCCCGGCAACTCAATCCCGCTCTCCGACAGTTGCCCCTCCAACCTCCTATCAAAAAGATATTGGTTGGCATCCTCGTCCCACAGGCCCACCAGGCCCACATCAGCGTACTTAAGATATCCCTTGACCTGTACCGCCCCCTTGCCGTCGGCCACCGTGGCATCAATGTTTGAAAGATCGCTGATGGCATACTCGTAACGAATCGAGTCGGTCCCAACACGCTCGTCGGTTTCAATGGCCTCGGAATCAATGGGGTTGAAGACATCAATGGGGTTCCAGATCCGACCCACACCTAAAGGAATACGCTGCTTGCCAACCGACCAAAAGTGTTTCATACCCCGATATTGAAGGTAGGCTCGATAGATCGAGGTTTTATTTTGCAGACTGCTTGGTCGGGTGGTGTACAAGGTTTCGTTATCGACGATCAGCTTGCCGATCCAGTTCAGATACTTTTCGTGCTCCAGGGTGAGATCACCACGCAGACGATTATAGTCGATTGTGTGGCGCAGGTCTTCATAACCGCCGATATTTGTGTTTTCAAAGGCAAGATCAGGGACGACACCCAACATTCCGGCCATTAGAATGTTAGCTAAGCCGCTCATTGGCAATCACTTTCCCATCTTTTAACACGATGGAATGTTTTGCTTTACCAATGACCAGCGGGTCATGGGAGGAAAAGATGATGGTAACGCCCTCCTCCTCATTGAGGCGCTGCATCATATCCATCAACGACTCTGCGGTCTTGGAATCAAGGTTGGCGGTGGGCTCGTCAGCCAGAATGAGCTTCGGGGTGGCAGCAACGGCCCGGGCAACGGCCACCCGCTGTTGCTGACCGCCGCTAAGCTGGTTAGGTAGTTTGCCAAGAAGAGTATCGATGCCGAGCTTTTGCGTTACTTCCAGAATGCGCTCATCACATTCCTGCTGACTGCGCCCCTGCAGCTTCATGACGTATTCTATATTTTCTCTGGCAGTGAGCACCGGGATAAGGTTATAGGCCTGAAAAACAAAACCTATATGATCCCGACGGGTCTCGGAAAGCGCACGCTCCGACATCCCGGTGAGCCGCCTGCCATCAAGAACCACTTCGCCGCTGGTGGCGTCATCAAGGCCGCCGATAATATTGAGCAGCGTGGTCTTGCCGCTTCCCGAGGGTCCGGAAAGCACCACAAAACCGCCCCGTTCAATGTCAAGATTGACATTGCGCAAGGCTACCACTTGAACCTCTGTACCAGGATGAAAAGTCTTGTTAATCTGTCGTATTTCAAGAAAGTTTTCCATTACTATTACACCTTGTTGATTGCCTCTATCGGTTTTGACTTCTTCAGCACACGCAGCGGGATCAACACGCTTAGAAAAGTTGCCAGAGCCACCGCAATCAGAGCCTTTACAAAATACCCTGGACGGATAATGGCATAGGTGACGGCATCCATACCAAATTCGTCAAAGGCATCACTGAACATGCTTAAGTCGAGGCCATTAACCTTGAAATAATAAAGGGTGGCCCCTCCTATCAAAGAACCAAGGCTAAAACCGATGAAACCGAGAAAAAACGATTCAACAAAAATGATATTTCGTATCTGGCTGAATCGGGTGCCGATGGCCAACATAATTCCGAATTCACGCAAGCGCTCCAGCACCGAAACCAGCATAACTCCGAAAATGCCCAAGGCGGCTACGCAAAAAATCAGCAGACTGGTTACCAGGTTAAACCCCTCCATCATCACCCGGGACTGCATCAGGGCCGGATACAACTCATCCCAACGAAGTATCTCAAGATGCGGGAACTGCAGACGCAGCTCTTCCTGCAGGCCGGCAATCTGCACCTCGTTATGGAGAATGACCGCCACCTGACTTACCCCTTTATCCATGGCCAACAGTTTTCTCGCCTTTTTGTCCGCAATAAAAACCGCGTTCTCATCAAGGGCCATATTGTTGGTCTTTATAATACCCGTCACCTTGAGAGGAGCCGCTGAAACTTCTCCATGGCTGTCCTGAGCCGACAGGACGATCTTACTGCCAATACGTACCTGCAGTTTGTCGGCAAGTTTAAAACCGATAATAGCACCACGGCCTTTTTTGCCAAAACTGAATTCACCCTGGGAAAGATAGTCCTTCAGGCGACCGTGTTTCTCTTCCGCTGCCGGATCAATGCCAAAGATCGCCACACCACGCGAATAATGGGCCGTGGCCACCAGGCCATCCTGCTTGAGCCGTTTCACGTAACTAACAACACGGCTATCCCGGGCCAGCAGGGAATCGAGCAAAGCTACATCCTCAACTCGTCTGGACAAATCAGGGTCGAGGCGGTAACCTTCGCCAAAAAGTGAAATATGACCGCTATCACTGCAAATTGCGTTGTTAATCATCTGTTCGGTCATGCCATCATAAATCCCTTCCATAAAATACAGCCCCCAGAGGCTGACAGCGATCATCACCACCACCAGCATCGAACGGGTGCGTCGACGAACCAGGGAGGCCCAGGCAATTTTACTGGTCAGCCTAAACATGGTGAATCGCCTCGACAGGCTGGAACCGGTTGACCTTGAGGATGGGATAGAGGGTGGACAGCACCGACAAGCCAAACATTACAATCATATCGCGCAGGATCACCAGAGGCATAAAGGCCGTGGGCATTTCCGATGCAGCCATCCCATACTGTTTGAATTGTTCTTCAAAGCCGGAAAAAACAATAGGGTTGAGAGAAAAATAGTAGGCAAAGGCCCCTCCGATCAGGCCGCCGATGATCACGCTCACTAATGCCAGCAAGCTGCTTTCCAGTAAAAGCTGCTCAAGAATTTGATTTGGGGTAGTACCAATGGCCCGCAGGATACCGATCTCCTGAATCCTGGCAAAGACGGCGAGCAGTGTGTAGATCATAATCACAAAAAAAATAACGATGAAGATAATCCCTAAGGTGATATAACCGAAAACAGAATCAAGCTTCATGGCCTTTACCAAGCCGGCCATGCTTTGGTTCCAACTTGTCGACTGATATCCAGGGCCGATATCCCCGGCAATGGTTTCGGCAAGTTGTTCAGCCTGTTCGGGTTGTTTTGGTAAAACAATAAAATGGGTGGCATAATTTTCAGCGGCCATGATCTGATCAAAATATCCTTTTGCCAGGAATGCGGAACCGGCATCAAACTCAAAGAGCCCGGTCTGAAAAATGCCTTTTATTATGAGATTGTCGGCGGCAAAGGAATAATCAGCCCCGCTGCCGATAAAAGCCACTTCATCCCCAACATCAAGCTTCAACCGCTTGGCAAGCTCACTGCCGATGTAGAGCTGATTGGTGTCGTCCGCACGGAGATACGCTCCTTTCTGCAAAGAAGAAGAGAGCCGGGAAAGATGCTTCTCTTTTTCCGGTTCAATGCCGGTCAGCATGCCACCCACCGCCTTTTCCTCCACAGAAAAAAGCACAAAGGACTCAAAGCGGGCGCCATAAACGGCAATATCGTCATTTTTGGCAAGCTTTCCGTCAATTGATGCCGCATCAAAGATCAGATGATCGAAACTTGGGTTGGCACGAAATTCCTTATCGGTAATCTGAATATAACCCGGGTAAATTTCAACCGCGTTATTAATCATCTTGTAGTGGGAGCCATCCATCCAGGCTGAGGAGAAAACGAGCAGAGCCGTTGTGACGGAGGTTAGAAGTATTGTCACGCTGCTGCGTTTTTTGGAGGCCGTTATATTGCGAAGGGCGAGTTTACAAAGCATGGGGTAGACGGTTTACGGTTTACGGTTACCGGTTATGGTTCACAACAAATGATTACCAGAAAATTCAAACTGATTTATGGACCTTCGAATCAAACAGAGACAAAGCTCCATTTTTCATTAAGTTTACAGCTTACAGTCAAAGTATGAGCTTAGGGCCTGTTAAAAAATAAGTGTTGCATTTAGGCGCTCTGATTTGGGTTAGATTTGTACGATTTGATTGCACAAAACCGGAGGCGTAGCATGGCTACGTCGAGGATTTTGTAATTGAAAATCGTACAAATATGA
>JAYEKB010000411.1:0-7664 GCA_034660835.1 Thermodesulfobacteriota bacterium | reverse complement strand
CATCGGCTTGCCTTCGGTGAACACTTTGCAAATTTAAAGTAGGGAATAATGCGCAATTTTATCATATGATTTACAGAGGTTACCTTAAAATGAGCAAAGTGTTCATGAAATATGCGGGTTAGGGGAGAACAAGTATGGCTTTAATGCAGATCACCATAATCCCCTTGGGGACGGAAACACCAAGTGTCGGCCGATTTGTAGCCGATATACAGCAACTACTTGCTTCCAGGGATGCCGACTTTGTGCTTAACGACATGGGAACAGTAATCCACGGCAATGCAGCAGAGTTGCTGCGGCTTGCTGCTGAAATTCATGAGCATCCTTTCAGCAAGGGAGCAAAACGGGTAGTGACCCAGATCGTGCTGGATGATCGGCGTGATAAAGAGATAGGTATTGGTGAGAAGAGAAAGGCTGTGCTGGATATTGTCGCAAAGAGGGAGAAATGAAGAAAAAGAAATTCAAGATGAGACGGGCACCATTTTTCCTGCTCGGCTTCTTCCTCATCCTCTGGGTGATCGGGATCAGCCTCAACGAACCGACACGGGTTCTCGAGCAGGCTAAGTCGATCTGCTTAGAGTGTATAGGAATAGGGTAGGGCGGTATGGAACTGGCAAGAAAATGGGTGCAGGCCCTTTGGTTTTTCCTGGCCAACGGCTTCTGGGGGTTTCCCCTAACCGGCAACATCTATCAGGGCCCGCTCAAGATTATCTGCTCACCCGGCCTCAACTGTTACTCATGCCCTGCTGCCACATCCTACTGCCCCATCGGCAGTCTGCAGCAACTGCTACTCGGCGTTCGTTTCGCTCTGCAGAGCGGCCAGTTTTATATCGGTACCTTTGTGGTGGGCTCCATGGGCATGCTCGGGGCAGTATTTGGTCGTTTTATCTGTGGTTGGGCCTGTCCGTTCGGCTTTATTCAGGAGCTGCTGCACAAGATACCTTCGCCTAAATATTCAATCCCAGTCCCGCTCAACTGGCTCAAATACCTGTTTCTGGCTTTTTTTGTTATCATCCTTCCCCTGGTACTGGTCGATGATTTCGGCATGGGAAAGCCCTGGTTCTGCAAGTATGTCTGTCCGGCAGGTACCTTGGAGGCGGGAATTCCCATGCTCATCCTGATGCCGGATCTCCGCAGTACGGTGGGCTGGCTGTACTTCAATAAAATCGTCATCCTTATCGGTTTCATCACCTGGTCGATTCTGTCTTCCCGTCCCTTTTGCAGGACGACCTGCCCACTTGGTGCCTTTTACGCCCTGTTCAGCCGTTACCAGCTGATTAAGTTGAAATTAAATGAAGATAACTGTACAAAGTGTGGAGCCTGTCATACTGTGTGCCCGGTGGAAATCAAATTTAACGAGACGCCGGACAGCTGCGAATGTGTCAACTGCATGCGCTGCATGACAGAGGCCTGTCATTTTGGTGCCATCTCTGTTGAAGTTGCCGGCTATCCGATGTTTGGAGAGAACCTGAATCAAAGAAAAAAACCAGCCCATTCATAACGCAATGAAAAAAACCAATTATATCATCCTGTTTACAATAGTATTTCTGCTGGTTTTCAACACCGGCACGGCCCTGGCTAAAATGGTGTCGATCAACGGCAACGATATAAACATGCGCTCAGGACCGGGTAAAAGATACAAGGTGATCTGGAAGCTTGGCGACGGTTTCCCGCTCAAAGTGTTGAAACACTCCGGAAACTGGATGAGGGTCCAGGATTTTGAAGGAACCATCGGCTGGGTACATAAGGGCGTGGTCAACAGGACACCGCACATGATTGTCAAGGTGCACAAAAAAACAAAAAAACGAATTAATGTTCGCAGTGGGCCAGGAACAAACAAGAGGATCGTTGCCAAGGCCTATTACGGAGTGGTGTTTAAAACACTGGCCCAGAAAAGCGGCTGGGTAAAGGTTCGCCATGGGAGAAAAGTAACCGGCTGGGTGAAACGCAGTCTGTTGTGGGGGTATTAGATTAGTTGATAGTGGAAAATTGATAGTGGATAGTTATATAAAATTTAGTGCGTTACACACTAACAAATATCAACTCAGATAAAGACAGGACGAAAAAAACCCGCTCGTGGGAGCGGGTTAGATATACTGGCGGAGAGGGAGGGATTCGAACCCTCGGTGGAGTATAACCCCCACACTCGCTTAGCAGGCGAGCACCATCGGCCAGCTCGGTCACCTCTCCGGATCAAATGTCAGAAGCCAGAGGTCAGAAGACAAAATGGTCAGGCGCTTCGCGCTTAAGGTAAGAATAACCTGCTGCAGGCAGCTAATTATTCTGTCCTGTGACTTCTGATTTCTGTATTCTGGTATGGCGGAGGAAGTAGGATTCGAACCCACGGTACTTTCGTACAACGGTTTTCAAGACCGCCGCCTTCAACCACTCGGCCATTCCTCCAGCGTTTGCGTTTGGAGTAATTACCATTTCAAACAGATACTGTCAATAAACTCCTGCCTCTTCATCATTTATGGAAGCTGATTCAAACATATCACCTGAAAACCAGGATATTGGACTGCGAGATCTCAGCTGCCTGTACGAGATAACAAAAAATCTTGCCTCAACCGCCCGTCTCCAGGATCGCCTGGAAAAGGTGGTCTCCATCCTGGCCGATATGAAACAAATGGGAAACGGGACGGTAACCATTGTCAATCCGACGAGCAGAGAGCTTGAAATCGAGGTAGCCCACTCCATTACCGCTGAGGCGCGGCGCAGGGGAAAGTATAAACTTGGCGAGGGAATTACCGGACGGGTCGTCGCCACCGGTGAACCTATTATCGTGCCACAGATCGGGGAAGAACCACTTTTTCTGAACCGGACCAGAACCCGGGGCGATGAACAGAAAAAGAAAAGTTCTTTTCTCTGTGTGCCTGTCAAGGCAGGAAACCAGTCCATTGGCGCACTTTCCGTCGACCGTATCTATGAACAGGGGTTCGGCTCCCAGTCTGAACAGGACATGCGTTTCCTCACCGTTGTCAGCGGCCTGATCTCCCAGGCCGTGCAGCGGGTCCAGGCAGTAAATAAGGAAAAAGAAGCACTGCACCGGGAGAACCAGCAGCTTAAACGCGAACTCGCGGCCAAGAGCCGTATCAAGGATATCATCGGCAACTCCTCGCGCATGCAGGAGGTCTTTGAAATGGTTCACAGGGTGGCTGATTCAAATGCCACCGTCCTGCTGCGGGGCGAATCAGGAACCGGTAAAACTCTGGTGGCAAAGGCCCTGCATCGCAACTCAGTCAGATCCAAGGGACCTTTTATCGTAGTCAACTGCTCGGCCCTGCCGGAAACCCTGCTGGAGAGTGAACTGTTCGGCCATGAAAAAGGTGCCTTTACAGGAGCCATTGAACGTAAACTGGGACGATTTGAGCAGGCGGAAGGGGGTACGTTGTTCCTGGATGAAATCGGAGAGATAAGCCCTGCTGTCCAGGTTAAGCTGCTCAACGTTATCCAGGAGCGTACCTTCCAGCGGCTGGGCGGGACTCAAATTCTGAAAAGCAATATACGTCTGGTGGCAGCGACCAACCGTGACCTGGAGACTGCTGTTAAAGAAAGTCATTTCAGGGAAGATCTCTACTACCGACTCAACGTCTTTCCCGTCTACCTGCCCCCGCTTCGTGAGCGGCGCACGGATATCCTGCTGCTTGCCGAATATTTTCTTGATACATACAGCAGGGAAAACAACAAAAAAATCGACCGAATTTCAACTTCGGCTATTGACCTGCTTATCCAGTACCATTGGCCGGGTAATGTCCGCGAACTTCAGAACTGCATGGAACGGGCAGTGCTCATCTGTGACGGCGGCGCCATAAAGTCGATTCACCTGCCGCCAACCCTGCAGAACTCAGAAACCGTTGACTCCGACAATCCACTCTCCCTGGCCACAGCAGTTGAAAACTTTGAGCGGGAATTGATCATTGAGGCGCTCAAGCAGGCCAACGGCAACCAGACCAAAGCGGCTAAATATCTGGATACCAGTTTGCGGATTATCAACTATAAGATCCATAATTATGGGATTGACCCCAGGCAGTTTAAGGTAAAATAATTTTTTAACCACGAAACACACAAAAAACACAAAAATGAAAATATTACTGCATGTCTGCTGTGGACCCTGTACCGTGTATCCGCTGGAGTATTTACGACAACAGGGGCACGAGGTGAGCGGTTATTTTTATAACCCGAATATCCACCCCTATCGCGAGTTCAAGCGGAGGATCGGGGCTCTGATTGGATTTTCAGAGCAAAAAAAATTCAAGGTTGAAATCGACCGTAACTACGGGTTGACTAAGTACCTGCGCCAGGTGGTGTTTAACGAAAAAAACCGCTGCTCCATCTGCTATGACATGCGCCTTGAGCCGACCGCCAGATTTGCAGCCGAGCAGGGTGCCGATGCCTTTACCTCAACCCTGCTGTACTCAAAATACCAGAATCATCAGTTGCTGGTCGATAAAAGCGAAAAATTGGCAGATCAATATGGCGTCAATTTTTTTTACCAGGATTTTCGTGAAGGTTGGCAGCAGGGCGTAGACGGTTCCATTGAAATGGACCTGTACCGGCAGCCGTACTGCGGCTGTATTTACAGTGAGCAGGAGCGGTATGATAAAAAATTACGAAAAAAGATGAGACAACAGCAAAATAATGAATAAAGTATTGCCGGCAGGCAGTGCTACCGTAACATTTCAATAACTGGCGGTAACGGCAATATGTGTAGGTTGGGTTGAGTTTTACGAAACCCAACATTTACGGCATGTTGTTGGGTTTCGTTCCTCAACCCAGGTAAGCGAGGTACGAGACTCCGACCTACTTTTTAAATTTTTCTGCCACCACTTATTGAGAAGTTACGTACTACCTACTTAATTATCCAATATCACAATACATTACAGGAATAAAACATCATGTATAACATCATAGTCCTGGCGACTAACAATACAAACAAGGTGAAGGAATTTCAGAAACTGATCAAAGATTTCCCGATTGAAGTTAAATGTCTCAAAGACTACGGCCCTTTGCCGGGAGTGGTCGAGGACGGCGAAACCTTTGACGATAATGCTTATAAAAAAGCACTCCATTACTCAAAAGTCCTTGGCATACCTGCACTGGCAGACGACTCAGGACTTGTGGTTGACGCACTGGGTGGAGCGCCCGGAGTCTACTCGGCCCGCTATTCCGGTGAGAAGGCAACTGATTGGGACAACTGCGAGAAACTGCTTAAGGAAATGAAAGGCAAAGAAGACCGTTCAGCCCATTTTGAATGCGTGCTCTCCCTGGCAACACCAGGTGGCCCGGCCCTGACCTGGGAAGGGCGTTGCGACGGAAAAATCACCACCAAGCGTCGTGGTGAGTCCGGTTTTGGCTATGACCCTGTCTTCTTGTACGAAGATTCAGACAAGACCTTTGCTGAGGTATCCATGGAAGAAAAGAGCAAGATCAGCCACCGGGGCAGGGCCATGCAGGAGTTAGCCGGTGAATTTGACAATGTCATGACCTGGATCAAGCAACGCATGGCAGAGATCAAACCGCCCAAGGCAGACCATACTGAGTTTGAGCACAACGACTGGTCCGAGGAAAAGATGGTGTAAGACTGCGGGAGACATTATAAAGCAGGGCAGGGGAGGCGTCTCTGGAGTTGCCGGTTATAGATTCTTTTTGTGCCTGGTTAAGAATATATCCAGCTGATTGGCAAAAGAGTTACGATCTTTTTTTCCCAGCGGCGCTGGACCTCCAGTGTCTACTCCACTGTCTCGCAAGCAGTCCATAAAATCTCTCATGCTGAGACGATCCCGTATATTGTCAACCGTATACATCTCACCGCGCGGATTGAGAGCATAGCCTCCTTTGTCGATCACCTCTGCAGCCAGGGGAATATCACTTGTAATGACAAGATCACCCGTGCTCATCCTTTTCACTATCTCATTGTCAGCGACATCAAAACCGGATGCTACCTGAACAAATGTAATACAAGGTGATAGAGGTATACGCACTGGTCGATTGGCAACAAGCGTCACCTGCACTCTTCTGCGCTCCGCCGCTCTATACAAAATATCCTTGATCACCACAGGGCATGCATCCGCATCTACCCATATCTTCATTTCACACCCTTTCTGTGGAAAGAAAATTGATTCATCAAACCGTAGGAAAAGGAAACTCCGGATTGTCCAGCAGCTGATATATCCGCTGTTTTGTTTTGGTTTTTCGATCATGAAAATCAACTAATGTTTCGATCGTATCCAGCACCTCATCTTCAGTAACCTTGAGCTTGATTCTCCTGGCAACCCTGGGTATCAGCCCTCCCTTGCCGCCGGCAAAAACAGTATAACCTGCACGGGTGGCCATAATGGAGATATCGGTATTTTTGGGCCAGGAACAGCCGACGGTGCATCCGGCTATGGATATCTTGAATCTTGCCTTGGTTTTTTTCCGTCCACTAAACCGCTCAAGAATTTTCCGACTTAACTGTTCGGTGTCCACCACCCCAAGGTTGCATTGGGATTTTCCAATGCAAATGCGGGGAAGAGGAAATTTGCCGGGGCCTTTAAAGTCAGCACCGAGCGCGGCAAGTTCTTTTTTTACATGGGTTACAGACGATTCCGGGACATTGATCAGCCTCATATTCTGAGTTAACGAAAAATAGATGCCGAAATCATATTGTTCCGCAAGCTCATGAGTGGTTTTCATCATATCAAGCGGTAATCGTCCTGCGGGCAACAGTACGGTGATACTGACTCCGGCTGATTTGTCACTCATCTATTAAAACTCCTTGCAGAATTTAAATCCAATTTGCACAAACCGCAGAATGTCCCTTACTCTTCTATATGCTCTTTAGCAGTTTGCAGAGCAAGTTCTTTATCTTTTGTAAACAGACTCCACTTCATTTCTGACGAATGAATACCTGCTTTCTTGTCCTGACCTCTACTGTAATACCAGTGTCCAAAACGTTCGACCGTTGCAAAGGGATGGTTCTTGGTACAGAGAAGCCCGCAGGGTTTTATCTGTTTGAAATAAATAGTTTCCTCAGGGTCTTCATCATATGCCATATTTTTCGGCAATTCGATTTGAGAGACATCAACGTTCGCTGCTTCTTGTTCATCCAGCCAGTCTGAAATTGTCATTTGATTTTGTTCTCCTTCATAAAAGAAATAACTATTAATAAAGTATTGGGAGTCAGTCTCCTGATGTTCTCAAAACCTGCCCCCACTTCTTACTCTTAATCATTGGGCTTTAAATTCTATTTTTACGTTCCCTGCCGGAATTGGAACACGTACTTTGGGGCCGTAGCCATGAACACTGTCGTGTGCGCGCACATCAATTTCTGTGACACCATCCGGTATGGATACACTACGAAGGTCTCTGCTCACAGGTTGTTCATCCACATGAGGATGAGCAAGCACACGCTTGGCAATAACCTCACCTGAAACCGACAAGATTTCAAAGCCATCCGCATAATGTTCAAAACCAGTATCTTTGTGCAGTACTGAGACAAAGAAATCACGTTTGCCAAAAACAGATTTCTTAGATGCATCAACATTTGTTATAGTAGGCTCATTAGGGCCTGTTAAGAAATAAGTGTTGCATTTAGGCGCTCTGATTTGGGTTAGATTTGTACGATTTGATTGCACAAAACCGGAGGCGTAGCATGGCTACGTTGAGGATTTTGTAATTGAAAATCG
>JAYEKB010000410.1:0-7686 GCA_034660835.1 Thermodesulfobacteriota bacterium | reverse complement strand
GCCACATCGGGCAGCCGTTCCGCACCAAAAATGGCCTGGCGACCGATTTCATAGGCGGCAACGATAATAGCAATTGAGGTGACCAGGGTGGCAACAGTTTCTGCCTTGTATAAACCATAGGGAAAAGAAGGGTGCTCACGACCTGCAACCCAGAGACCGACAAAGGCGGCAAAGGAAGCCAGCACATCCGTGGCTGAATTTATGGCATCCCCGATCAGGGCAGTGGAAGAAGAGGCCACACCGGCCACACCCTTGCCCACGGCCAGGGCAATGTTTACACCTATGGAGACTGCTGCCCTGTGACGGGCGGAACGCAGGTCCTGTTTTGATTTATTTGATGTCATTTCCGAATGTAACCTGATTAATTCATCTTGAAGAACCAGTTCGACTTTAACAACCCGGAACCGAAACCTGAAACTCGAAACCATCCTATACCTGATTTTCTATAAAAAAACCTTGCAAAAAGTGTTGACAGTGCGCAATGTTTGGTGTACCTAAACCTCTAAATTCTGTAAGGAACAACATGACCAAAAATCATTCCGACATATCCTGCCATTGCCTGCACGGAAACGGCAAAAACTGCAAACTCAAGCGTGTTCAGTGTCCTCCGGATACACGCCCTTTGTCAGAAAGTTGCGGGTGCGGCAGAGTCAAAGTCCGTAAAATCAGTGGTAACCGAAAAGACTGTGCCAAGATGGCAAACCTTGGTGTGCTGCCCGGATCTGAGATGGAACTGCTCTGTCCCAGCCGTGGTCGTGGCCGCCGATGCATGGTTAAGGTTAACGGCGGAACCCTCAGTCTGGATGAACTGACAGCTGAAAATATTTTCGTTACCCCTGCCTGAGTTCTCTTTTTTTGCCAACAGGTTTAGGCTCGCCTAACATTAATTTTATAACAAAAGGGTAAAAAAACAAATATGCAGAACGTGATTGTAATCCTTATCATTGTTGGAGCCGTTTTCTATGTCGGCAAAAAGCTGTACAACTCATTACGACCCGGTGCATCGCCCTGCGGCTGCGGATGTTCCGGGTGCAGCAATACCGGCTGTACATCTCTGTCCCAAGGTAAAAAATCTGAGGACGGCAAAAAATGAACATGCGCCATATGCAATCCGGTCAATCAGGGACTATTTCATCCATTGACATTGGCGGCAAGCTCGGCCTAAGACTCAGGGAGATGGGGCTTATTCCGGGTGCGAAACTCACTGTTACCGGACGTGCTCCTCTTCACGATCCAGTCAAACTGCGCATTAACGGTCAGACCCTGACCCTGCGCAATAATGAGGCAGACCATATAGAACTGACAGCAACTGAGGAACGCAGGTGAACGATCCATTACATATCGCCCTTGCCGGCAACCCCAATTCCGGCAAGACCACCCTGTTTAACCACCTCACCGGTGCACGTCAGCACGTGGGAAACTATCCCGGCGTCACAGTTGATAAGAAAGAAGGGACCCTGACCCACAACAGCCATCAGTTGAGTGTTGTTGATCTTCCCGGCACCTATTCCCTGACCGCCTACTCGGTGGAAGAGCTGGTTGCCCGTGATTACCTGGTTAATGAACAGCCGGATGTTGTGGTCGACATTGTCGATGGTTCCAACCTGGAGCGTAACCTGTACCTGAGCTGCCAGTTTCTGGAACTTGGCGTACCTTTGGTTATTGCCCTGAATATGGTTGATGTTGCCCAAAAGCGCGGCATCAGCATCAATACTGAAAGCTTAAGCAAACTGCTGGGCGTTCCGGTCATCCCCATTGTTGCCCGTACGGGTCAGGGTGTGGATGCGTTGCTTGATATCGTCCTTGCCGTCAGCCGCGAGAGCGAGCATCCGCCTACCCTGCTTCGCTACGGTCCGGATATTGATCAGGCCTTACGAGATATTGTGCCGCCGATCGAACAGAACAAACTCCTTACCGACACCTACCCTGCCCGCTGGACCGGCCTGAAAATCCTGGAAAATGATGAACAAATCCTGGAAAAGGCCATGGAGGAAGACTCTACTCTTACCAAGAAACTGGTCCACCGCAGCGAAACCCTGACCCACCATCTCCAGAGTACGATTGATGCCTATCCGGAAGCTGTTATTGCCGATCATCGTTACGGCTTTATCAAGTCTATTCTCCGTCAAGGGGTCGTGACCAGAACCTTTGAAACGGACCGCCTCTATGCCTCTGATAAAATAGACAAAATCGTTACCAATCGGGTCATCGGTCCCCTGATCATGGCGGCGATCCTGTTCGGCCTGTACAGCATTACCTTTAATTACTCCACCTTTCTCGTTGACTGGCTGGGTTTATTTTTTGAATTCCTCAGCTCGTCTGCGGATGCGATGCTGCCGGACGGCCCACTCAAATCCATGATCATCTCCGGTGTGATCGACGGGGTCGGCGGGGTCCTTGGTTTTGTCCCCATTATCATGTTCATGTTTTTTGGTATTGCAGTACTTGAAGACTCCGGCTACCTGGCAAGAGTCGCCTTTATGATGGACAGGATTTTCCATTTTTTCGGCCTGCACGGCTCTTCGGTCATGCCCTTTATCGTCTCCGGCGGCATAGCAGGCGGTTGCGCAGTGCCCGGTGTTATGGCAACGAGAACACTTCGTTCGCCCAAGGAACGAATAGCCACCTTGCTTACGGTCCCATTCATGAACTGCGGTGCCAAGCTGCCGGTACTGACCCTGCTTATAGGAGCCTTTTTCTCAGCCCACCAGGCGCGCTACATGTTTCTGGCCACGGTTGCGGCCTGGATTGTTGCCCTGCTTGCTGCAAAATTTCTGCGCATGACCGTGCTGAGGGGTGAATCCACGCCCTTTGTTATGGAACTGCCCCCCTACCGTTTCCCCACCATGCGTGGTCTGCTCATCCACACCTGGGAGCGTACCTGGCAGTACATTAAAAAAGCGGGTACCGTTATTCTGGGTATATCCATCCTGCTCTGGGCATTGATGACCTATCCCGGTCTGCCCGCTGACAAAATGGCCGAATTTGACACCATGCGTCAGCAGATCTCTGCCAGCCAGTTTACAGATAACGCTGCCGAACTCCTGAAAATCGACGGCCTTGAAGCTGAAGCCGGACTGCGCAACTCCATAGCCGGCCGTATCGGTATTGGACTGGAGTCTATCAGCCGCTATGCAGGATTCGACTGGCGTACCAACATCGCCCTGGTGGGTGGCTTTGCAGCTAAAGAAGTGATTGTCTCCACCCTTGGCACCGCCTACTCCCTGGGCGAGGTGGATCCTGAAAATACAACATCGCTCAGGGATCGACTGGCAAAGGATGCCCACTGGAACCCGGTAGTTGCCCTGTCCGTGCTTGCCTTTATTATGTTTTATGCGCCCTGTTTTGTCACTGTAGTCGCCATTGCAAATGAAGCCGGTTCCTGGAAATGGGCGTTTTTCTCAATGGGCTTTAACACCCTCTTCGCCCTCATCATGTCTGTTGCCATCTACCAGATCGGCACTTTGCTGGGATTGGGTTGACAACCTGCAGAAAGGATTTAATTTTCACCACAGAGCACCAGAGATCACAGAGTTTTTTTGAAAATTTACAAGCCCATGTTATGGCAACTTTTTCATGCAAGCCGAATGTTTACAAATTGCAGAACCAGAGATATACACGAATGAACACTGATTGATTATCTTGATAATCCGTGTTCATATCAGTGGTTAAAAATGTAGTTATTATAGAGCACCTTTCCTACGAATGAATTCTATCTTTACTCTCTGTGCTCTTTGTGTTCTCTGTGGTAAATAATCATTTCAGCCTCTACCCCCCGTCATGCGCATTCTTGTCATAGAAGATGATGAAAAAATAGGGTCTTTTATCCGTAAAGGATTTAGGGAAGCCGGCCTCGCAGTTGACCTGGTTGATGACGGCAGGCAGGGGCTGACCCTGTTTTTGAACAACACCTATGATGCGGCTGTAGTGGATATCATGCTGCCCTCCATGGACGGACTCACCATTATAGAAACCATCCGGAAGCGTGGCATCAGCACTCCGGTCCTTATCCTCAGCGCCAAACGGACTGTTGACGACCGGATCAAGGGACTGCAGCAGGGTGGTGATGATTACATGGTCAAGCCCTTTTCCTTTGGCGAACTGCTCGCCCGCATCCAGGCGCTTATTCGCAGGGATTCCCGGGCAGTGGACAGTCACAGCCTGAACGTGGCTGATCTGGACATGGACCTGTTATCCCGTGAAGTCACCCGTCAGGGACAGCGCATTGACCTGCCGGCCAAAGAGTTTTCCCTGTTGGAATACCTGATGCGCAACCAGGGGCGTATTGTTTCCAAGACTTCCATCCTGGAGAATGTCTACGATTACAGTTTTGACCCCCAGACTAACGTGGTTGATGTGCTGGTCTGCCGCCTTCGCAACAAAGTGGACAAAGATTTTGATCCGAAATTAATCCACACCGTACGCGGGATGGGCTATGTCCTTAAGCAGGATTAGTCCGCATTTCTCATGAACATTTTGTTGGTCATTTGTAATGTTTTGAATTTATATCCAATTTACATCATTCCATGAAAGTCTATTTACTTACAAAATGTTCACCAAAGGCGAGCCGATACAGCCGCATCTACTGCGTCTCTAAGTGGGCAAGCATAGGAACAAACTATAGCTTACCCACTTGTTCCTTGCCTATGCAGCCGTCTCGACTCGTGAGAAATGCGGGTTAGGTTTCAGCTCCGCTCCCTGCTCCGCCATGCAGTTCCCTACTGGATCTGCGTGTGCATCTTTTTTTTCGCCGCCTTTGTTGTCGTCCTCATGACCCTTCGCCAGCAGGAACAGGATAGGGCCCGGCAACTGCTCCAACATTACCAGGCCATCTATCAGCAAAGCGGCCCCTCCGGTCTCCAGTTGTCCTATACCGCTGCCAGGGACCACACCGGCAATTTTCTCCGCCTGGAAGGATCCAACCTGCGGCTCATCCTGGTCACGAATGACGGCCGGAGTGAGACACAAACAATGCCGGATTTCTCCAGTTTCCCCAAATCCATCAACCTGGTATGGCACGCCCTGCAACCCGGTCGCAGCAGAGGCCCCTGGACCGTTGCCGCCACTTCTCTTGCTGACGGTAATACCCTGCAGATCGGCATTAACAGCGTTGAAAGCCTGCATCTGCTGCAGCGTATGGGCAGGGTTCTCCTGCAACTGAGCTTTATGCTCCTGGTGCTCTGTTTTATCCCTGCCTGGTTCGCTATGCGCAAAAGCAGTAAAACAATTCGCAGCCTGACTGAGCAGATTAACAGCATGAGCAACGAAATAACCCGGAAACTGCAAGGTAATCAAGAAACGGGACCGGAGGGGGGAAACCTGATCAAGGCAGTCAATAGTCTGCTTAGCCGTCACCAACGATTGACCAGGGAACTCCAGGAATCCATGGATAATGTGGCCCACGATCTGCGAACCCCCATAACCAGGTTACGCTCCATTGCCGAGTACGGCCTGCACAAGGGGGAAGACAACGCCCATCTCCGGGAAGCACTGGCTGACTGCCTGGAAGAATCAGACCGACTGCTCTCTATGCTCAACACCATGCTCAACGTAGCTGAAGCAGAGGCAGATACGGTCAAACTTGATCTGCAACCCGTACCCCTTGAAGACTCCATTAGCGGCGTGCTGGACCTCTACTCCATTATTGCCGAAGAACAGGGGGTAGTCATTCACTTTACCCCCCAGCCTGACCTGGTTATCCTGGCCGACCGGCAGCGTATCAGCCAGGTCTGGGCCAACCTGCTGGACAACGCGATAAAATACAATAGTACCGAGATCACCATTTCCACCAGTAGACAAAATGATATGGCCCTAATCATGGCCCGGGACAACGGCATGGGCATTTCCGAAAACGAGATCAACTATATCTGGGACCGTCTGTTCCGGGGCGACCGCAGCCGATCAAAGCCCGGCTTAGGGCTGGGCCTCACCCTGGTCAGGGCAACGGTCAACAGTCATAACGGTACAATTGACGTCAGCAGCACACTCAACCAGGGAACAACCTTTACTATCAAACTCCCACTTGCACGAACAGAATAACACAAGGAAAAATTGAAATCATTGCAGAAAACGTATCCCCTATGACTCTTGGCAGGCTAACGTCCACCGGCGCATACCACTGTTAACCAAATAATTTGTAGTTTATTATTAAATCACAGCCTTAAACTCAATTTTTTCCTTACCAAATGTGAATTCAATTACTTTGTGAACCCCATGACCAGGATTTGGTTCATTGAATATTTTTACCAACTGATATCGTGACAATATCTTTAAATCGTTATTTAGGCTAACAGGAGTGCGATGCATATCTGACATTAATTCAGAAAAAAAGACCCTTTGCTTTTTTCGTAGATATTGAACAATTCTTGTTCTCTCTGGCTTTAATATTGCCATTAAATCTAATGGATCTACCCATATAATGTTTTTTTCTGTTATTTTCTCTTTGTTATCAATTTCTTTTGCGGTTTCTTTTGCAGACGAAAAAAAGTCCGACATTGACCCTGCTTTTAGTTCAACACTCATTTTACAAACTCCTTAATTTCTTTTTCAAAACGTTCTACCAAATTCTGATAACTTGAAAAATCAGACACTTCGGATACTTCTCCAAAATAATGTTTATGGTGAAAATCATGCGCACTGTCATATCCAATAACACGCCCATTATCTCCAGAGAAAATTAGATGGTTAATGTAAGCCATGCTGTATTTGACAATTTCTCCTTTTTCATTTTCCCACGCTTCAATTTTAAGGATTCCTCCGCCTCGTTTTGGTTTTATTGGAAATTGTTCTGAAACTACTTTTTTAAATTTGGCCGATTTCTTTTTGCTTTTCCTCATAAATTTATTTTAGCAGCATATCATTTCATTGTAAAGCTGCTTTTGTAACCGACAATTTTGGTTTTCAAAGGTTAACGTGGCGTTCACTGGCCTAAATCATCCATCATCATCTGCCGGTCATAGATTTACCGTAAACTTTTAGCGTGGTAGTTTGCTGGATGCATTACCGCGTTTAATCGGGCCTGTCTCCCGTTCCCCATTTCTTATCATCTGATCATATCGTAACCATCTGAAATTTCATATGTAAAAAGGGGGAATAGACATGCCGAATTTTATCTCATCACCAATTGATAAGTACAAAGTAGTCCTTTACGGGAAAGGGGCAGTTGCCGGCGATCTGGTTGCTTTTATTCACTGCTTCTACAACGGAAAGAACGTAATGACTTGCGAGTTCTATCGAGACGGAAGCGCTGCGTTACCTGAAAATCGTAACAAAGGAGGCAGGGTGGGACTGACATACCTTTGGTCGCATTTTGCCGAGATGTTGGATGTGCTCAGAAATGAAAAGCCACTCTATTTTGGGTTCATTGAGTCAACGAAAGTGGGATACGTCTCTACGCAGCGAGAGCCGGTAGGCGAAGGTGATGATCAGTCATAAGCTTGAATGGTCCGTTAAACATCGGGATACAGGTGATTTTGATGGTGGAACTTAGGAAGAACTTGAAGTCTCGCTCTTTTCACTACGTCTTGATCCTGCCATTGGCAGTTAAACCAAACATTGTGATACTAACCCGCATATTTCATGAACACTTTGCTCATTTTAAGGTAACCTCTGTAAATCATATGATAAAATTGCGCATTATTCCCTACTTTAAATTTGCAAAGTGTTCACCGAAGGCAAGCCGATGCG
>JAYEKB010000409.1:0-7726 GCA_034660835.1 Thermodesulfobacteriota bacterium | reverse complement strand
GTCGTTTATTAAAAACTGGTGATTATGATGAACCTAAGGATACTCATACTTTTGGCATTTTTCGTTTGTGCAACTGTTGCTCTTGCGGGTGAGGATCACTCTAAGATGATGCAACATGGACAAAAAATAAAAACTTCCACTGTGGTGCTTACAGAGGCAGGAAATGATGCTTTTGGCACCATTCAGGAAGTTATTATGCAATTAGATAACGACCCGAAAACAGATTGGACGAAAATAAATATTGAGGCCTTGAGGCAACATTTATTGGATATGAATGATATGACATTACATGTTGAAGTTATCAGCCAAAAGCCCATTCCCTCCGGCATGGAAGCTATCGTCAGACCAACGACAGATAGAGCCGCATTGGCACTGGAAAGGATTTTTAAGGCACATCCCGCCCAACTACAACGTGAAACCGGATGGGATATGCAGGTTGTGAAAAAAAATGTCGTATACATTCTTACAACTACGTCGGAAGACCCGAATGACACGAGCAAGATTAGGGGGCTGGGCTATATTGGTTTGATGGTTTATGGTAATCATCATCAGCCCCATCACTGGGCAATGGCAACAGGTAAAAATCCTCATAGCGAACATCATTAAAGAAGAAGAAACCTGACTAATAAGGGGTTAACAAGATGAAAAATGACAACCAGGAACCAGTGGGTCCGGTTTGTACCCGACCCGACCCTGACTTATCCGGGGTGACGCTTGTGGAATTGAATCCCGACGAGCCGCTTAAAGACTACCTTGAGGCTATGGAACTGGCCAAGCAAGAGGCAGTTAAACACATGGACGATTACATGCTGATGTCATGGTACGACCGGGACCGTGATTTTGAATCACCTCAACATGCCACCGAATCCGACGACGAATCAGCTGTACCCGGCTATGTGTATTACGGTATCAATCATGGAGCAACCTTTAAGGTGGATATTGAAAAAGGAAGATTTGTTTTCTTTTTTACTCCTTTCGAATTGTAACTGGACAGTTTAGCACCAGGGTATCATTGTCGGCCAATTGACGATTTTTTCCTTCACATTCTGCTATCCTTTCACTGGAAACTGTCGGTTATTGAACTCCCCCTGTCTATCAGCCCAAAGCCACATCCAGAGTCATCATGATGGCAAAGCCGATCATCAAGCCGATGGTGGCCACATCCGAGTGTTTTTCCGCCTGCGATTCCGGAATCAACTCTTCCGCAACCACATAGATCATTGCCCCGGCAGCAAAAGACAGGGTATAGGGCAGCAGCGGCTGCATAGCGATGACTGCTACGGCTCCAATTACGCCGGCAATGGGCTCAACTGCCCCGGAGAACTGGCCATACCAGAAGCTCTTGATTCTGGACATTCCCTCTCTGCGCAGAGGGACGGAAACTGCAGCGCCTTCCGGGAAGTTCTGGATTCCAATACCTATGGCCAGCGCAATAGCCATGCCCAGGGTGGCTGCAGGATGTCCGGCTGCGGCTGCGCCAAAGGCTACGCCCACTGCAAGTCCCTCCGGAATATTATGCAGGGTAATAGCTGACACCAATAACACACTGCGATGCCAGCTGGTTTTGATCCCCTCAGCCTCGGATACCGGAAAACCGGGATGAAGATGGGGCAGAATCTTATCGACAACCCAGAGAAAGGCTCCTCCGCTTAAAAAGCCGATGAGTGGCGGCAGCCACACGATCCCACCGCGATCTTCCACCATGGCAATGGCCGGTGCCAGCAGAGACCAGTAGCTGGCGGCAATCATGACCCCGGCCGCACAACCGAGCATGCCGTCCATGACCTTGCGGTTGATGGTTTTAAAGAAAAAGACCAGGCCTGCACCCAGTGCCGTGACAAACCAGGTAAACCCGGTAGCGAGCAAGGCCTGCTGTACAGGCGAAAATGTTTGAAGCCATTGTATCATAATCAGTCTGGAAACAAATTATTATGCGTATTGGGTGCCTGTTCTGCCGGGAAGGCAAAAAAAAAGCCCGTACACATTTTGTATATTTTGCAAGACAGAGATGGTAGCCTGATAGTTAGAAAATAGCGCATTTTTATCGAAAATGAAATTGTTGATTATATCCGATATAATCCTCCTTGACCATTTTGTCGACAAAACGACTCTAAATATATCAAATGAACCGCGGTTCAACAGCATGCCCAAAGAAAAATGAATGGAGGAGATATGCAGTACCGGGTTGAGCGGGACACCATGGGTGAGGTGCAGGTGGCGGCGGAAAGGTTGTGGGGTGCCCAGACAGAACGCAGCCGGCAGAATTTCCGTATCGGCAGCGAGCTGATGCCGTTGCAGCTTATCTACGCCTTTGCCCGCCTGAAACAGGGATGCGCAACAGTGAACCATAACCTGGGCAGACTGGAGGAGGAAAAGAAAAACATCATTGTCACAGTCTGTGGGGAAATCCTGTCAGGTCGGCTTGACCAGGAATTTCCCCTGTCGGTATGGCAGACCGGCAGCGGCACCCAATCCAATATGAACGTCAACGAGGTCATTGCCAACCGGGCTGCCCAGATCCTCACCGGAGCTGTTTCCGGTACAAGGGTGCTACATCCCAATGATGACGTAAACATGTCCCAGAGTTCCAATGACACCTTTCCCACTGCCATGCATATAGCCGCAGTGATTGCCCTGGAGGATACCCTGCTGCCGGCTGTAGATCGGTTTCGCAAGACCCTGGACCGCAAAGCTGCAGATTTTTCCGATATTGTCAAAATTGGTCGGACCCACCTGCAGGACGCAACGCCCCTGACCCTTGGCCAGGAGATCAGCGGTTGGGCTGCCATGCTCGCAGCAAACAGCAGGCAGTTGCTGGAGGCGGTTGATCATCTGCGTGCACTCGCCATCGGTGGTACAGCCGTCGGCACCGGTCTTAATGCCCCGCCGGGATTCGGAGACTTAGTGGCGGAAGCGATCAGCGATGAAATGGGTAAACATTTTTTCTCTGCAGCCAACAAATTCCAGGCGCTCACCTCCCATGAACCATTGGTGCTGGCAAGCGGTGCTTTAAAGGCCCTGGCAGCCAACCTGATGAAAATCGCAAATGATATCCGCTGGCTTGCCAGTGGCCCCCGCTGCGGCATTGGCGAGCTCTCCATTCCAGCCAATGAACCGGGAAGCTCCATCATGCCCGGCAAGGTAAATCCCGCCCAGGCCGAAGCCCTGAGCATGGTTGCCTGCCAGGTTTTCGGCAATGATGCGGCCATCGGCTTTGCAGCAAGCCAGGGCAATTTTGAACTCAACGTGTTCAAGCCGGTTATTATCTATAACTTCCTCCAGTCAGCCACCCTGCTGGCTGATGCGACCAGTTCTTTTGATGTTCACTGTGCCGCCGGAATCGAGCCGGTACGAGAAAAAATTGAACAGAACCTGCACAATTCACTCATGCTGGTAACAGCCCTGAATCCTCATATTGGCTATGAAAACGCTGCACAAATAGCGAAAAAGGCTCATGCTGACAACAGTACTTTAAAAGAGGCAGCCATACAACTCGGCCTGCTGACCGCGACACAGTTTGATACTTATGTGCAGCCGGATAAAATGGCAGGTTCAGACAACTCGTTCCAAAGAGCACCTATAGCCAAATAAAAAATACTGTTTTCATGCTTAACGATACCACCATGTGGCATTATAATTTAGTATATAGAGATATTTAATATTGAGTTTTTAGCAGGGAACTATTGAGGTGAACTATGACTGCATCAGCAATCAATATACCTTCAGGGTTATCCATTCCTTCCCGGGAGATGGATGATCTTGTCAAAAAGGCGCAAAAAGCGGCGGCAGGACAGACAGCCGAGTACGCTTCAGGGGAACGTCCAACCCTTCTTGAACAGATTAAGCAGTTGCTGAAAAAAGAGAACGCCGTTCTTGTTGCCCACTATTATACAGCTCCCGATCTCCAGCAGCTTGCCGATGAAACAGGCGGCCATGTTGCAGACTCCCTGGAAATGGCCCGCTTCGGCAGTGAACATCCGGCAACTACGCTTGTGGTGGCTGGAGTTCGCTTCATGGGCGAGACTGCCAAAATTTTAAATCCCGAAAAAAGAGTTTTGATGCCGGATGCAGAGGCCACCTGTTCCCTTGACCTGGATTGTCCGGTTGATCTCTTTTCAAAGTTTTGCGATGCCCATCCCGATCACACTGCGGTCGTCTACGCTAATACCAGTGCAGCTGTCAAGGCCAGAGCGGATTGGGTGGTTACTTCCGGCATTGCTCTGCCCATAGTCAAATATCTTGCCGGGCAGAACAAAAAAATCCTCTGGGCCCCGGATAAACATCTTGGTTCTTATATTCAGGATATTACAGGAGTTCAGATGTTGATCTGGCCCGGAAGTTGTGTTATTCACGAAAATTTTAAGGCCGAGGGCATCAAATCGCTTATAAAACAATATCCTGATGCCCGTGTACTTGTTCATCCTGAATCACCGGCCGAGGTAATCTCAATAGCCGATGTTGTCGGTTCTACAACGGCTCTTATTCAAGCCGGCAGAAACCTTGATGCCAAAGAATTCATTGTGGCCACAGAGCCCGGTATTTTTTACAAGATGAAGCAGGCAGCACCGGATAAAATCTTTCTGGAAGCACCCACCGGCGGAGTGGGAGCCACCTGCGAAAGCTGCATGCGCTGTCCCTGGATGGGAATGAACGGTTTGCGGAACCTGGCAAGAACCCTGGAGACTGGAGACAATGAAATCAAAGTTGACGAATCTGTCCGCAAAAAAGCTCTGATCCCGCTGCAACGAATGATGGATTTCGCCAAAGACTACTCGATTGCCACGAAGGGAAAGGGAAATGCCTGATCAGGGCTGGACATGAGGTTACCGCTCTAGCCCGAACTGTTTCCCGAGTTGAATATCTGCATTCTCAAGCTCTCCCACAGGTAACAATCCATTAAAAGCTGGTAAGTGGCAGATAATTTTCCCTGATAGGAATGTCTAACAACAATCAAGATTAAGCATTGATCCATGACAAACATATGACTATTATAGACAATAAGGGGAAGCCACTTTTCGAGTACTGATACTATGAGACTCTGACAGGTAACAGGACTTATCAGGCAGCATCAATAACGGCAAAGATACCAGCATCAGCACGGGGTTAAAGATCTTCAGGCAGAACGTTTACGGCACACTGCACTGCGTAGCATACAAATAACCGCCAGATGAGGGAGATACGTCATGAAAACACTACTTTTTGCATTAGCCATTGTCATTGTACCCGTTACCGCAAGTGGTATCTCAGACAGGGACTACCGCAGGTACCGGCAGGACAATGCTTACCAGATTTACTCAACAGATCAATTCAATAAAGAACAGATCCGCCGGATGCAGAACAGGCATGACAGGGCTGTCAGGAGACACTACTGGTCACGGGAGCGCGATAAGGAACGTAAGCACGAGTTAGAAATGATGAGGCTTCGAAATAAACGGCCGGTGCAGCCGGTGCACCCGGTACAGCCACCATACCGACCTCGGCCACCTGGGCACCAGCCGCACCCTGGAAAAACTTATCGCCACTAAGGAACGGTAAGAAAACAGGTGTAACAATATTGCGCCGAATTACCGTTCATTTCCAAGCTGCGGAAAGGATTGGGGGAATGGTATTAATCAACCTCAACCCATACCTTAAAAGCCGCATGGGGGCTTCTTTCGATACTGTATTGGATGTGTACACCGTCAACTGTTATCCAGCCATACCATTTTTTTTCGGCAAGCATGATTTTCTTGCCGGCAATTATCGTGTAAAGAAATTTGCCCTCTAGTACAACTCCACTCGTTAGCCGATAAAAAAGAGAATCATGGTCAGCTTCACCTTCTCCACCTCTGCACTCAACGTTAAGAAAGATACCATACTCCCCCGAAGAAGGAAGTTTGCCAAACGATTCCCGCACCTTTATTGGTGGATTAGACACAGTATTAAACTTGGCTACAGCATCAATGGTCATTGCTGACAGGTTGTTGGTTGCAAAAAACATCATAACAGCAATCATGATAGCTTTTTTCACGTCTCTCCCCTCCTTTAACAATTTGTTATTTATTAGTAACTATTCAGCTGCACCCCATCTCGGAGTCTACGCTACCTGGGGCGATCAGATCGCCTCACATAGGCGGTGACACCGCTTCGCTGTTATAGATTCGTTGACCTGCTTGCCCCCAATATGGAGCACATCTGAACAGTTACATTCTGAGGTAGACGCAGGTTTTTTGTACTGACCTGAATAGTTACATTTATTACACATATAAGCATAAAATTTTCACCTGTCATTTTTTCATTTGCTTATCGATCAGATAACACACCTCGCAGCAGCATCCACAGATTTAAGAGTTATGCTCAAGCCTGGTGTTTGGCAAAAACATAGTCGAAATGTCACCCCTGTTCTTATTGAAGAAGTGAGTAAGGTATTGGAGCAAAAGCAAGACATCCTCTTTACCATTGACATCCAAACAATCTCCCTCTATCCTGATGTATAGCCAATGAATAGCCATTCAGTTTCGCTTATGGGGTAATACTCCGTTGTCAACACTATCCTCAAGAAAAATTCAAGAAGATGCAAAAGCGACTTCCATGGATAATCCAGCTCCCTGGATTGCCATCGGAAGACAGTTTCGCAACTGCCCGGAGGTCCTGACTCTGGGCGTCAGACCCTCCTTTGCAGAGTACGAATCCTGGGAAAAGGAACTTCTGTTCTCCGGCCGTACGATATATTTTCCAACAAGACGATTTATCGATATTTTTCACAACAGCGCCATCCCCACCTATCCCAACTGGCGCTATTATCACTATATTGGCAATAAATTCAAGCAAACCCTGCTCTTTCAGGCATTAAACATTCCCCATCCCCGAACCAGGTTCTACTGGGGTGCAAGGAAGTCCGGCGGAATCACCGATGACTTTTCTTTTCCGTTCATCGCTAAAATCGGTAAAGGTTCCTCCAAGGGAAAAGGGATTTTCCTCATCCACAGCCAGTCCGATCTGGATGCGTACTGCAAGACGAATCGTTATGCATATATTCAAGAGTATATACCCACACGACAAAGTGCCCGCGTGGTGCTCCTGAACGGGCATATCATCAAGGCATACTGGTTGGAAGCCGGGGAGGAGTCATTTTTGACAAACCTGCATCAGGGGGGAACCATTTCCAGGAAGCCTGTGCCTGAACAAGTCCTTGAAACGGCAAGAACGGCTGCCGTGAAATGCGGTTTTGACGAAGTAGGTATTGATATAATCCAGAACAAAGATGGTTGTTATGTACTGGAGGCCAACATGACGTTTGGGACCAAAGGTCTGGAAGAGAGCGGAATGAGCCTGAGTCAAATCAGATGTGACATGTTGTTGCAGGGACTCATCTAAGGAGCTGTCCGGAAATAAGTTGGACAATATCGTGCTTATATTTAGGTCTGGTTTGACCGAACTGATTGAACAGGTAAGCGAATACTCCGAAGCCGCAAGCGTAACGAGCTACGTTGAGGATTTTGTGATTGAAGATCGGTCAAAGATGGCCTGAAGATAAGATGCGAGATGTTCAAGTTATTTCCGGACAGCTCCTAACCCGCATATTTCATGAACACTTTGCTCATTTTAAGGTAACCTCTGAAATCATATGATAAAATTGCTCATTATTCCCTACTTTAAATTTGCAAAGTGTTCACCGAAGGCAAGCCGATGCGACCGCACCTGCTTTGTCGCTGCAGGAGCAGGCATAGGCAACTATCGGAGTCTG
>JAYEKB010000408.1:0-7735 GCA_034660835.1 Thermodesulfobacteriota bacterium | reverse complement strand
GCGGGCTGATACATTTACAGGAACAAAGATCAAGGGTGCAGGTCTGATGAAAGATCTTGTATTTAGTAAGAGCAAAGCGTACACGCTGGGAGTTGAACTGGAGTTTCAACTCGTTGATCGAAATACGTTAGATCTGGTACCGCGGGTCAGATCCATTCTGGATAATCTTGTCCCTGGTGGCAGCAACAGGATCGTACCCGAATTTCTGCAGTCTATTGTTGAAATTCAGACCGGTGTCTGTGACTGTATAACCGAGGTAGCTGCTGATCTTAGCCGGACAATACAGGTTGTTGAAGATGTCGCGGATACAAAAAACTGTATACTCTATTCGGCAAGTCTGCATCCTTTTGCCGAACCGGCTGAGCAGGAAGTCAGCGATGGGGAACGGTACAAACGGATCATGGAAGAACTCCAGTACGTTGGCCGGCAGTTTATTTCCCAGGGACTGCATGTCCACGTCGGGGTAGGGGAGGGAGATGCCGCTATCCGTGTTTGTGATATTATGCAGGCCTACCTGCCCATCCTTCTCGCCCTGAGCACCTCATCCCCCTATTTCAGAGGTGAAGATACAGGCTTTCATTCGTACAGAACTAAATTGTTTGAATCTTTGCCTCTTGCAGGCATTGCCGGGTTTTCAGGCAGCTGGCAGGGCTTTGTAGACGAAGTGGCGTTTTTGCAGAAGTGTCAGGTAATCAAGCAGATAAAAGATCTCTGGTGGGATGTACGGCCAAGTCCAGGCTTTGGTACTGTAGAAGTGCGTATCTGTGACCTGCCGTCCAGATTTTCTGAAATCCTCGGTCTGACTGCAGTTATTCAGGCACTGGTTGCATATTTTGTAGAGAGTGAAATTATTCCTTTTCCGGTTAGTCTGCAGTTGCTGCGCAGCAACAAGTGGCAGGCTGCCCGACATGGACTGGAGGGCAGGTTCAATGACCCCTACGGATTGCTTGACCATTCAAACCAGTCCCTTCGCCAAGCAGCTGAGGAACTCTTTGACATGGTACGTCCCTTTGTGGAACGTTTTCAAACCATGGAGAACGTGCAAGTCATGCGGGATGTACTGAAGTTTGGTACCAGTACCGACCATCAGCGAGCCTTGGTAGCACAGGGTAAATCATATGAGGACATGATCTCCCGTCTGCGGGACGATTATTGGATACATGAAGAAAACATATAAACGGGCAATTGCTGCAACCGGCCATGAAGCCGTGACCAGGGCAGCGGAGATAATACTTAAAGCAGGCGGCAATGCCTTTGATGCGGTTGTTGCGGCAGGATTTGCCGGAGCCGTAGCCGAGCAGACCCTGACCAGCCTGGGCGGCGGCGGTTTTTTGCTGGCCAGGACTGTAGAATCGCAGGAAATATTTTTTGATTTTTTTGTGGATACACCCGGCCTTGGTTTGGAAAATTCACAGGCAGAACCCCATTTTTTTCCAGTTGGCATTGACTTTGGCGGCTCGGTCCAGGAGTTCAATATCGGGCTGGGATCTGTTGCGGTTCCCGGCACCCTCAAGGGACTCATCCATGTCCATGATCGGTTGGGAAAAATGGATCTGGCCGAGGTTTTGGAACCGGCTGTAGAGCTGGCCCGGGGACATGAACTCAATGCATTTCAAGCCGGATTTATTCACATGCTGCATCCGATCATGACCATGAGCGAAACAGGCCGACGACTGTACGAGCCTGATGGTTATTATGTTTCTGAGGGAGATACCCTGGTGCTCCCTGAGTTTGTTGATTTTTTGCATCAACTGATAGAGGATAAGGGAGAGAACTTTTACCAGGGTGATATTGCCCGGGTCATTGCCCGGGAAATGCGGGAAGGCGGTGGTCTGCTTACCTTTAAAGATCTTGCATCGTATAAAGTTATCGAGCGCAAGCCCCTGCGGGCCAAGTATCGCGATTATACATTGCTTACCGGTCCGCCGCCCTCTCTTGGTGGTTCACTTATTGCCCTGTCCCTTTCGCTGCTCGAAAAAATGGAACCTCTGGACCAGTGGGGCAGTCCTGAACATTTGTTACGTACCCTGGGCATGATGCAGGAAGTTGAACGGTTACGTGACAAGGGAATATCCAACCCCGAGGCCCTGGCGGATTTTGTTGCCGGCAATACAATCAACAGCAGTGTGGATTCCATTCGCATGTTCAGTCGCGGCACGACCCATGTGTCCATTGCCGATAGTGAAGGCAACATTGCATCCATGACCTGTTCCAACGGCGAAGGTTCCGGTTATTTTGTTCCTGGAACAAACATCATGCTCAACAACATGATGGGTGAGGATGATCTGCATCCGGATGGTTTTCATTCCTCACCTCCGGGAGAACGGATCGGCTCAATGATGTCACCCTCAGCCCTGATTCGTGATAACGAGGTTAAGCTGGTTTTCGGTAGTGGCGGTTCCAAGCGTATCCGGCCTGCACTTACCCAGGTGCTGACACAGCTGGTTGATTTTAAACGTGATCTGACGGATGCGGTACATGCACCGCGACTGCACTGGGACGGAGAAGTACTTCATTTGGAACCCGGTTTTGCTGACCCGGCCGTTGCTGCGCTGGCAGATCGCGTGCCGATAAATATTTGGGATGATATTAACGTTTATTTCGGCGGGGTCCATTCGGTTATCCCCGGAGTTGCCGGAGCAGGCGATCCCAGGCGTGGTGGATCCGTGGCCATGGTGGAAGTGTGAGCGGTTACAATTCTGAGTTAGTAAAATAAGTAGTTATATCACCTATGATGAGTTACGTGTGAGCCTGTATATCCTGAAACGTTTTCTGCTCATGATCCCGACCCTGTTCGGGGTCATGTTTATCACCTTTGTCATCACCCAGTTTGTTCCGGGCGGGCCGGTGGAAAAGATGATGGCCCAGATCGAAGGGCATGGTGCTGCCGGTGAAGCGGCAAGCGGTGGAGCAGGGCTGTATCAGGGAAAACAGGGACTTGATCAGCAACGGGTTGAACAGCTGAAAAAATTGTATGGTTTTGACAAGCCACCCATGCAGCGTTTTATTTCAATGATGGGTTCTTACCTGGTCTTTGACTTTGGGGAGTCGTACTACCATCATCGCAAGGTTGCCAGTCTGGTGATTTCCAAACTGCCGGTCTCCATGTCCCTTGGTTTATGGTCGTTTCTGATAGTGTACTCGGTGTGTATTCCGCTGGGTATCAGCAAGGCCATTCGGGATGGTTCCCGTTTTGATGTCTTTACAAGTACAGTTATTCTTGTAGGTTATGCCATTCCTGGTTTTGTGCTGGGTATCGTCCTCATTGTTCTGTTCGGGGGTGGCAGTTTCTGGAATATTTTCCCCCTGCGTGGACTTGTTTCCGACAACTGGCAACAGATGAGCATGGTTGCCAAGGTCCTGGATTATCTCTGGCACATGGTGCTGCCCATAACGGCTTCAACGGTGGGAAGTCTTGCCGTCATGACACTGCTTACCAAGAACTCCTTTCTTGAAGAGATTCGCAAACAGTACGTTATGACAGCCCGTGCCAAGGGGCTTTCTGATGGGCAGGTTCTGTATAAGCATGTGTTTCGTAATGCCATTATCCCGATCATCACCGGTTTCCCGGGTTCTTTTATTGCCGCTTTTTTTACAGGCAGTCTACTGATTGAAACGATTTTTTCTCTGGATGGGATGGGACTCCTGGCTTATGAATCCGTCATGAACCGTGATTATCCCGTAGTGCTGGGAACCCTTTTTTTCTTTACCATTATCGGACTTGTCTCACGATTGCTCTCCGACCTGAGTTATGTCTGGGTCGATCCGCGAATCAGTTTTGAGCGACTTCAGTAATAACCCATGGCAGGAAAACAGCTGAAAAACTCTCTGGCCCGGCGCAGGTGGCGTAATTTTAGAAAAAATCGACGTGGTTTTTACAGCCTTATCCTGTTTGGGATACTGTTTATTCTCTCTCTTCTGGCCGAGGTAATCAGTAATGACAAGCCCTTTATGGTTCAGTACCAGGGCAGCTATTATTTACCTCTGCTGAAAAAATACCCGGAAACTGTTTTTGGCGGAGACTTTGAAACTGAAACCGATTACCGGGATCCGTATATTCTGGAAAAGCTGACTAGTGACGGCAATACAGTTTATTTTCCACTTAATCCGCACAGCTATAATTCAATAAATAGTGAATTGAATCAGCCGGTTCCATCTCCACCTTCAGACAAAAATCTTCTGGGTACCGACGACCGGGGCAGGGATGTACTGGCCAGGCTTATCTACGGGTTTCGCCTGTCCGTGCTCTTTGGCTTTGCCCTCACCCTGGTAGGGACCGTTCTTGGGATTATAGCAGGGGCGGTACAAGGATATTTCGGGGGCAGGATTGATCTTGTTTTTCAGCGTTTTATTGAAATCTGGGGATCCATGCCCGAGCTGTACCTGCTCATTATCTTTGCCTCTATTTTTAAACCCAGCGTACTTCTGCTGTTGATCCTGCTCTCCATGTTCGGTTGGATGGGACTATCTGATTACGTACGGGCAGAGTTCCTGAAAGGACGGAATATGGAGTATGTGAAAGCTGCCAAGGCCTTGGGTGTGGGCAATTTGACCATCATGTACCGGCATCTGCTGCCAAACGGCATGACCCCGGTGATCACTTTTCTTCCGTTCAGGATGTCAGGGGCGATCCTGGCTCTGACCAGCTTGGATTTCCTGGGCCTGGGGGTACCACCATCAACACCGAGTCTTGGTGAACTGCTGGCTCAGGGCAAGGCCAATATTGATGCCTGGTGGCTGTCTCTGTCCACCTTTGTTGTTCTGGTGGGAACCCTGATCCTGCTGATTTTTATCGGCGAGGCCTTGCGGGAGGCGTTTGACCCTCGCAGACAGTAGTGTTGACGCAGAAGCTATTTCATAGTATCAAACAAAAAAAGGGAACTGACATGACGGTCAGTCCCCTTTTCCTGTTTATCCAGTAAAAACTTATTCCTGCTTCAACTCTTTTCTGATATCGTCAAACTCTTTCATCATGGTTTCACGCAGTTGGGAAAATCCTGCCTGTACCTGGAGAGTAATTTTATCATCGATTCCTTCAACAACAGGTGATGGAGTCGTAGTTACGGTTGACTCTTGACTACTGATAATCGTATTAAAGAAATTCTGTTGCCAGGTAGTGTAACGTCGAACCGTATCAGTTAGAGTAGCCGGATTCTCTGCGTCTTCAAGTCCGGCAATAAGCTCTTGAACTATTGTATTATTCTCTGCAGCAGCCTCCGGGTTTTTCGAAAGCAGGGCTACAGCCGAGTCAATCAGGGTCAGCAGTACAGTCTGGTTTGCCCCTGTTTTTTCTTTTTTACCGGCAGCAACCAGTTCTGCAACCTGCTTGAGATCATCGGGTGCGGGAGATGGTGAAAGTGTTGAACTAACAGCGGCCAGGGAGGATAAGGCCGTACCGGCTGTCGGAGTCTTTAGTTCACTCTCCTTCTTGTCTTCATCAAAGAATGAAGTCAGTTTGTCGTCGATATCTCCCATAGCAGAGTCGGCAAGGCCTGTAACAGCCTCCTGTTCATCAAAGCCGGCAACCTCATCGGCATCTGCAAGGGCTGGTTCAGTTTCAGCCAACCTATTATGGTCAACTTCAGAAGTTTCATCCTCAGTAAAAAAGGAGTCTATTTCTTCTGTAAGGGGCTCCTCTGCAGCAGCTTTACTTTCCTGAGCAGCGGCAACCTCGGTTTCAGGCTCATCATCACTGCCGAAAAAGGAGTCAAGTTTATCCTGTAAATCACCAGTGGACTCTTCGACTAATTCTGCTGCTACCGCCTCCTCACGGAAACCGGATTCAACATCCTCCTCAGCATCTGCAAGTGCTGATACTATCGTATCTTCAGGCTCAGGGTCATCTTCGGAAACACCGAAAAAAGAATCCAGTTTGTCTTCAAGTTCAGCAGTTGGTTCATCAGCAATTTCTGCAGATTCAACGTCTTCCCTAAAGCCCCCTTCCTCATCAGTTTCAGCAAGAGCCGGTGTTATAAGATCTTCGTCACCGACTAGGTCCTTATCTTTATCATCTTCGGTAAGAAACAAATCATCGTCAAAATCAAGTGAATCTTCACCTTGCTGATCTACATCTGCAAGCGCCACTTCCAGATCTGGTGTAAGATCTTCACTCTCATCATCTACGCTTTTTTCATCATCAAGACTCAGTTCAAGACCTTCAACGTCAAATTCAGCATCCTTAGCTTTATCATCGTCGAAAAGAAGCTCAAGCTCTTCTTCAAGGTCTTCCTTACTCAGATTTTCATCCTCCATGGAAAACTCAGCTGTTTCCTCTGAAGCATCATCAAGAGCAGGAGTAAAATGGGTACTGAGTCCAAGTTCTTCCTCAATGAAATCATCTGCTAATTCATCTGAAACCGGCTGGATGGCGTCCGGATCGAGAATGTCATCAGGATACTGCTCATCGGCGGTTTCCATGGCAGCATTGATAGTGCCGGTGGTTTTTTGATCACCGCGATCAAAATCCAATTCATCATTACCGGAAAGAAAGGCAATCGTATCCTCTTCTTCTTCAATTTCCTGTACACCTGCCGGCTTATCTTCGGCAACGTTATCATCTGCAGCAAAGTCAAGAAGCCGATCGACTTCATCACCAGCCATATCAACAGGTTTTTTAGTACTTGCAGTTGCAATGATTTCTTTAAGACTGTTCAGGCGGCTGACTCTGTCAATAAGAATTTCCCGGCGTTTTTCAGTATCAATATCCTCATCAGTAACCAGGATCTTTAAACCATCATAAAAAGAATGGAGAAGAGTGAACGCATCAGGATGGGCATGGACCTTTTCTTCGCTAATATAGGATCCAAGCGCCTGTAATCCTTGAAGTAAAATTTCTGACGACTTGTTGTCAGGCAGGTGTTCATGCAGTTCCTCGGCCTGCCGGTTGAATTGTTCAAGGCCTTCAACGGTAACTTCCCAATCCAGGCCAAGGATAGTTGCCTCTATTTTGGTTAGAGGATCGTGTTCAGCTTCCTGGATTTCTTTTTCTTGAGTTGTACCAATTTTCTGGTTTGCAGAACCTGCAGGAGTAGGCTCGACTTTGCCGATCTGAAACTGAAGGACTTTAAATTTTCGAACGTCTGATTTAAGCAGTGAGGTAATGGTTTCTCCACTAATATCCGGTGAAGAAAATATTTTTTCAAAGTTGTAAAATAAAGTAAGGAGCAGTTTGATGGCATTTGGGTGGGCATAAGCTCCTTCTCGTTGCAGGTAATTGCCCAGCTTTTCCATTCCCTGTAGATAGACCTGAGCAACTTTGTCGCCTTCCCATATGCTGCGCAGGCTTGTTACCTCCTGGATAAGTTCATTCAAGATCTCGTCACTAATTTCCCAGTCCAGAGAGAGAATGATTGATTTCAGGCGGGTCAGTGGTGACTGATCGTCACCTGTGAATTCAAACAGGTCGACTTCATCGGTATCAAACGATTCGTCAGCAAATCGAGTGAGATCTTCAACATCGTCAATTGATAAGACCATATTTTTATCCGGGATTGTCATAGGATGATTGGTACAAAATACCGTCGGTTTGGCCCTTTACATGAGCTTTTTCTGGATAGACACTACAGTTGATGAAATTATTTTTTTAAGTGTTTCCGGAACATTATATCCTGTCAATGCGCTGCCTTCAAAAGAGGGAACTTTCAACTTGCTGTTCAAGTCTTTTTCCAGGACACTGCGGGGAAGAAGGGGAATTCCCTGATCGCGAAGGTCTATTTTATTATATTGTATGACCAGG
>JAYEKB010000407.1:0-7748 GCA_034660835.1 Thermodesulfobacteriota bacterium | reverse complement strand
CTTATACCTTTCATTTCTAACACTTCTCAAGCGCCTGCTCAACTGTAATCATACCGCTCAAAAGGGTTGACAGGCACTTATCCCCTGCAAACAGCTGGTCACCGGGGATGGCATCAATCACTGAAAAGCCGCCACTGCCCATGCGCCGCAACTGCACCAGATGGGCACCACAGCCAAGTGTATTGCCGATATCTGCAGCCAGCACTCTGATATAGGTACCGCGACTGCAGGAGACCGTGATCGCAAGCTGAGCCGTATCAGGATCATAGCCAGCAGATTCCAGGCTGTAGATCTCAATTGGTTTTGGCTCCTTTTGTATCATTATACCCTGACGTGCATAGTGATACAGAGGCTTTCCCTTGTGTTTTGCCGCCGAATAAGGTGGCGGGGCCTGCATCTGCTGCCCGGTAAATTCCTGCAGTAAAGAACTGAATTCCTGCCCGGTCAATTCCGGCACAGGCCGCTCTGCTGTCACTGCTCCTTCCGGATCCTGAGTCTCTGTTTCAACACCAAGCTGCAACAGAGCCTGGTAAGTTTTACGACCTGCCATGAAGCAATCAATATGGCGGGTTGCCGGTCGGCCTGCGCAGATAATCAATAAACCGGTGGCAAAGGGATCCAGGGTGCCGGCATGGCCGACCTTTTTTATACCCAGCAGCCAGCGCACCTTTTTCACCACAGCAAAAGAGCTCTTACCCATGGGCTTATCAATGAGAAAAACCCCGGCTGATAACTCCTGCCCGTTCACTATGACAGGTGATCGTTTAGCCATTACAAAAATACGAAACAAAGGCTCTAATTTATCAGCGCCTGCTCAAGTACCGGCAGCAAAATATCAAGCACTTGCTGCATACCTCGGTCTCCCATACGGAAACCGGCGGCATTACGATGACCACCCCCGCCAAAGGATGCAGCCACAGCCGCTACATCACAGTCGCCCTTGGCACGCAGGCTGACGGAAATATTTGTTGTACTCTCATCGCTTTCCTTTAAAAATACGGCAACCTGCACATCAGCCACTGAGCGAGGCAGGTTGATAAAGCCTTCTGAATCCTCAAGTGTAGTTCCGGTAGCCTGCAGCATTTCCCGGGAAATCCGCATAACACCCACACGGTTATCGAAAAAAGATTCCAGGGTGGCAAGTACCCGCTGCATCAGCTGCAGACGGCCAAAGCTATCACTATCGTACAAATACTTGGCAATGACCGCGGGCTGCACACCGCAGGCAACCAGATTTCCGGCAACCGCAAAAGTATGATCGCTTGTAGAATCATAGCGAAACGATCCGGTATCAGTAACAATGGCTGTGTACAGGCAGTCGGCGGCTTCTTTTGAGATATGCGCCTCCATCTCTACTGCCAGGTCATGAATCATTTCACCGGTTGAAGAGCGATGGGGTTCAACCCAGGCGAGATCTCCGAAACCATTGTTGCCCTGATGGTGATCAATGTTCAGAAATGGGTGTATTTTTGTCAGTTCAGGCCCACTCTTCCCCAGCCTTTCAAGATCACCGCAGTCCAGGCAGATACCCATGATATCATCGCCGCATTCGCGGACAAATGCAAACACACGGGCAAGGTCTGTCTCTACCTGACTGCGCTGGGGCAAAAAACTGTACAAACCGGAAACAGGCTCTTCGAGATAGCAGACAACCCTTTTACCCATCCCCTCCAGGATATCGGCAAAGCCGAGCAGGGATCCCAGGGCATCACCATCAGGCCGGATATGCGTGGCCAGCACGAAGTTACCTTTTGCCAAAATAGCCCGGGCTACCTGTTTACTCTTCGTGGTCATCAGCCTTTCGTTCCTGATTAATCTGGGCAAAGAGCTTGTCCAACCGCTCGATTTCCTCATTCTGGTGATCATAAAAAAAGACCAGTTCAGGGGTATATCGCAGGTTCATTGTCTTGGCCAGATGTGAGCGAAAAAAACCGCGTGCCCGCTCCATTCCCTTGAGCGCGTGAGACGAACTGCTCCCCTTGGGCACCAGAAAATATACCTTGGCCCGTTTCAGATCAGGCGACATCTGCACCTTGGAGATAGTCACCTGAGAAATCCTGGCGTCACGTACCTTTTGCAAGAGCAGTAGCGACAGCTCATGCTGGATCGCCTCCGCCACCCGCTGGGGTCGTGAGCTTTTCGGCCGCCCGAGTCCGGGCAAAGTAAAATCAAAATCCATTTTTTTACGGTTCCGAGTTCAGAGTTCCGTGTTCCAACATCGAACAATCATTTGACGTCTGGCTTCTGTCATCTGACTTCTGGTTTCTGGTTACAGCGTCGCCTCAACTTCATCCATAACAAAGGCTTCCAGGGTATCACCAACCTTAATATCGTTGTAGTTTTCGACACCGATACCACACTCATAGCCGCTGGCCACCTCTTTAACATCATCCTTGAAGCGCCTCAGTGACTGGATCTCACCGGTATAAATGACCACCGACTCACGCAAAACCCGCACCCGGGCATTTCGCTCTATTGTGCCGTCGATTACTGCGCAACCTGCAATGATCCCGACCTTGGGAACGGAAAAGGTGTCGCGGACCTCGGCCGTACCAATGACCCGTTCCTCGAATTCCGGTTCCAGCATGCCCACCATGGCTTTTTCTATATCTTCCAGTGCATGATAGATTACATCATAGGAACGGACATCGACCTGCTCTCGTTCTGCCAGCTCCTTAACTTTTACCGAAGGACGAACATTGAAACCGATAATAATCGCATCGGATGCCGCTGCCAGGTGAATGTCGTTTTCCGTAATAGCTCCCGTACCTTCGTGCAATACGCGAACCCGGATGACATCGGTGGACAGCTTTTCTGCTGCCTGACCGAATGCCTGCAGGGTACCCTGGACATCAGCACGCAGGATGACTCGCAGTTCCTTCATCTCCTGCTCGGCCATCTTCTCAAACAGGTTATCAAGCGACACCTTGGAAGCCGAGCCGAGCTCGGATTCACGGGCCTTGAGCCGGCGGGCACTGGAAACGGATTTTGCCATCTTCTCATCCGTAACCACCACAAACTCATCACCTGCCTGGGGCACTCCGGAAAGACCCTGCACCTCAACCGGCATAGAGGGCCCGGCCTTTACGACCTGTTCACCTCGATCATTAATCAGAGAACGAACCTTGCCGCTGAACATCCCGGCAACAAAGTAATCTCCGGCCTGCAGTGTTCCCTCCTGCACAAGTACGGTGGCAACCGGACCACGACCCTTATGGAGCTGGGCTTCGATAATGGTTCCATGAGCCTTCCTGCCGGGGTCAGCTGAAAGCTCAAGAATTTCAGACTGCAGTTGAATGTTTTCCAACAGCCCATCAATCCCGGTTCCCTTCTTGGCAGAGGTTTCACAAAAAATGGTATCTCCGCCCCAATCCTCGGGAATCAGGCCAAAATCACCCAGCTCACGCTTAACCCGTTCCGGATCGGCATTGTCCTTATCAATCTTATTCACAGCAACAACAATAGGAACCTCGGCTGCTTTTGCATGGGCAATGGCCTCTTTGGTCTGGTCCATTACACCGTCATCGGCAGCAACAACCAGCACAACGATGTCCGTTACCCTGGCGCCACGGGAACGCATCTCGGTAAAGGCGGCATGCCCGGGGGTGTCAACAAAGGTGATATCCCCGGACGGAGCCTGGACGTGATAGGCTCCAATATGCTGGGTAATTCCACCGGCCTCACCTTCAGCAACATCCGTCTTGCGGATCGCATCCAGGATAGAGGTTTTACCATGGTCGACATGGCCCATAACTGTGACCACCGGGAACCTGGGTTGTTCCTCACCACCCGTCTCCTCTTCCTGCAGGGCCGCAATGCCAAGCTCTTCGGTCATCCCCTGCTCCACCTCATAGCCAAAGTCGGTAGCAACCAGGGTTGCAGTGTCCAGATCCAGCGACTGGTTGAGAGTAGCCATGACACCAAGCCCCATGAGCTTACCAATGATCTCGTTGGCCTTGATGCCCATTCGCTTGGCAAGATCTCCAACACTGATGGTCTCAAACACCTTGATCCGCCTCTTGATGGCCTTACTCTCGGTCAAAGGAGTTGGAGCAGATTTCCCCTTACGACGGGTATCTTTTCTCCGTCCCCTTTTACGCGGCCGCATGTACTCTACATCACCGCGCCGGGAAAAATCCACCCGCTGACGTCCCTTGCGGGCGGCCTTGCCCGGCTTTTTCTGCCGGGCGGCATCATCTGAACCCACCGCAACAACCCGTTTCCCTTTTTTCTTACCTTTACCAGCCGCAGCCCTACCCACAGTAGCTGCAGCTGCTGCAGGGCCGCCGGATACACCAGGTTTTGGACGAGCAGGACGTGCCGGACGCCGGGGACGACGAACGGGTCGTTTTGTCTCGACCTTGATCTCCACCCGACCGACAATCTTGGCAAGCCCCTTGGCCCGCTTAGGTTCTTCTTTGACCGGTTTTTTCGCTGTTTTTTCTGTGTCCTGGTCTGCCGTATCCGGAATGGCATCTTCTGCAACAACCTCAGCAGAAGTCTCTTCCACGCTCTCCTGTTCCGTTTCTACAGGCTCAACACCTTCTGCTGTCCTCTCTTCCGGTTCAGCAACAACTTCGAGATCACCGGGTTCAAGTTCAACACCCTCTGCCTGGGCAGCAACCTCTGCTTCCCCAGCCTCAACAGTCTCGGCATATTCAGCCTCCTCTGCCTGTCTGGCAAGCTCTTCCTTCTGGGCCTTGGAACGACGCCGTACTACCGTTGTTCTCTTTTTACGGACAACCGTGGTCTTCTTTGTTACGCCAATCGGCTTTTCCGTAACCTCGGCAGTTGCCTTGCCCAGCACCTTACGACGAATATCAGCCGCCATATCATCGTCAACCGTAGAGCTGTGACCTTTGATCGGATAGCCCAGTGCTATCAGCTTATCTGCCAACTCTTTGCTTTTGAGACCGGCCTCTTTTGCCAGTTCATAAATGCGGACCCTGCTCATCAATTACTCCCGTGCTCGTTACTCATCCAACCTGAAGGCGCAAAAGACGCCTCAGAGTTTTTTTATTTTGTTCCAGCCGCGTTCGGCATCGCTCATTTCTACAGCAGTACACTCCCCGGCCAGCTACATTCTGATCCGGGTCTTCTACCAGCGCACCGTTGACCATGGCCAGCCGGATAAGTTCCAATTTCGAAACTTTCCGACCGCATCCTCTGCAGGTGCGGATGGGGATATGCCCCCGCTTCATCAAGGATTTTCCGGATCGTCCGTTATCTTGTTTCCTTCTACCGGCTCGTCTTCCAGCTTCTGCTCCTGCACCGGATCAATGAACGCGTTGCCGTTCAGATCATCAGGACCGGCAACACCTTCTTCCACAGGTGTATCTCCCGCAGAGTCAGCATCCTGCGGATCCTGGGAAGTATCTTCAATTATATTTCCTGCCTGATCTTCTGCCGGTACGTCAAACAATTCCTCTGCCTCGTCCTCCGGCACCGGAACATCAGCGGCCTGCAGTTTCATTGCGGCTGCCTGATCCTCATCCACAGCAGCAACTTCCATGATCTTGTCCAACTCGGCCTCGGCAAGCTTTACTGATGAATAAATGCCTGTGAGCATGAACTTATCAGCCAGCGGCTCATTCACGCCGTCCACGGCCAGCAAACTCTTATAACCCGGTTTTCCCAGATTCTCATAGCGCTGCTCACTCTTGACATCAATTCGCCAGCTGAGCAGACGGGAGGCAAGCCGGACATTCTGCCCCTGGCGGCCGATTGCCAGCGACAGCTGGTCATCAGGCACTACCACCAGCAGGGAATGCTGGTCTTCATCGACAATCACCATGGTCACCTCAGCAGGGGCCAGAGCGTTGTACACATATTTTGCCGGGTCCGGACTCCAGGGTACAATATCAATGCGCTCACCCTGCAGCTCCTGGACAACATTCTGAACCCGGGATCCCTTCATACCCACGCAGGCACCTACCGGATCCACGTCCGACTCAATAGAAGAAACCGCGATCTTGGCCCGAAAACCGGGCTCACGGGCAGTGCCCATAATTTTGACAACATCTTCTGCTATCTCAGGAACTTCCATCTCAAAGAGCTTTACTAAAAATTCGTTGCAGGTCCGGCTCAGAATCAGTTGGGAATCACGGGCATCCTGCTTTACTTCAAGCAGATAAGCACGGATCCGATCACCCTGTTTAAAGGAACGCTTGGGAATCTGTCCATCCCGGGGCAGGACCGCGTCGGTACGTCCCAGGTTGATAATCATATTGCCGCGTTCAAAGCGCTGGACAATACCGTTGACAATGGAACCTTCCCGGTCGCGAAACATCTCGTAGACGACTTCACGCTCGGCATCCCGCATGCGGTGGATAATAACCTGTTTTGCAGATTGGGCGGCAATACGGCCAAGATCGGCAATATTGTTCATCTTTTCTCCCAGGTCATCATCAAGCTCTACCTCAGGGTCCAGCTGCCTGGCTTCTTCAAGGGAGATTTCCTCATCCTCGTCAAGGACATCATCAACCACGGTACGGTACTGGAATACCTCAATCTCGCCCAGTTCCTCGTTGAACTGAACCTCGATATCACGTCGCCCACCGTATTTTTTCCTGACAGCAGAACGAACGGCCTCCTCAATGGCATCAACGAGCAGGGTGCGATCAATACCTTTATCCCGGCAGATCTGATCGAGTATCCGCTTTAAATTTTCTGCACCTGACATTATTTCTCTCCAACTTTAACCGTTTCCGACCGGCATCGGTTCCAGCTTAATATTTTCATGAGCTCTTGCTATAAGCTCAGACGCGCTCTTGCAACCGCGTCCAGATCAATTTCCATCTGCCGGTCTTCTACGTCCAGCGTCAATTTATTTTCATGCACCGGGCCAAGCAGACCGAAAAATACACGCTGACCATCAATGGGTTCTTTAAGCTTAATCCTGGCCTTACGACCGGCAAAACGAACAAAATCATCAATTTTCTTTAAAGGACGCTCCAGACCCGGTGATGACACTTCCAGGTTATAGGCATGCTCTATGAGTTCTTCCACCTCAAGATATGCGCTGATCTGTCTGCTGACCGAGGCGCAGTCATCAACGTTTATCCCACCCTCGCGGTCAATGAACAGACGCAGGATCCAGCCGCCGGATTCCCGCCTGAACTGTACCTCTACCAGCTCCAACCCCATATCGTTCAGAACAGGCCGGGCAAAGCGCTCTACTGCAGTAATGATCCGATCAGTACTCACAAATAACCGTCCTTTTCTGCACCCCAATTTACCCGTGCAAAAGGCAATAAAAAAAGCGGGCAAAGCCCACTTTCGCGAACACCGGAAAAACCGATGTATGGCTGCAACCGATTCCAACCCTGACTGCAGGAAGGAGCCGGCGAGTTAACAGTTAAGCTCAGTGGAGCGGGCAACGGGGCTCGAACCCGCGACCCCAAGCTTGGGAAGCTTGTGCTCTGCCAACTGAGCTACACCCGCCCGTTAACTCAAGGAAAGATTATATATTAAACAAATCTTTTTTTGTCAAGCAACAACGGAGAAAATGGAGGAAGATAAAAAAATAATACACGCCTATCCCCCCTGCAGCCCATCAATCTACCTAACCCGCATATTTCATGAACACTTTGCTCCATGCATCGTAACATATGGAATTTTGGTAATAATTTAGAGACAATTTGTTCTCGAACAATTTGCAAAGTGTTCACCGAAGGCAAGCCGATGCAGCCGCACCTGCTTTGTCGCTACCTGAGCAAGCATAGGCAACTATCGGAGTCTTCGCTTAC
>JAYEKB010000406.1:3193-7770 GCA_034660835.1 Thermodesulfobacteriota bacterium | reverse complement strand
GTGCCTGTGCTTCCATGGCCGCGACATCGTGATTATGGTTCAGGTCGTTGACATGTCCCAGGTTGATATAACCGGGACGTCCCAATGCGGCAAGCCCAAGGCCTATCGGCGTAATTGATAAATGATTATTGCCCAGTTGCTCTCTATTCATTGTAAACATGCTTGTGATCAAAATCAGAACACAAGTCGTATATATAGTACAATTTATCCCCAAATCAGCTTTCCAGAAGAATATCCACCATTTCCGCAAAACCGTAACCGCCTTTTTTTTCTGTGATCCAGGCGGGTTTGTGCAGTAGATCATCACCGAATTGGAGGACATTCGCCACCCCGACGGAATGGGGGAAATGGGCAAACATTGGAGCGTCGTTTGGAGAATCCCCTGAAAAGATAATTGACTCCTTCCGGCTGTCTAAATCAATCTGAAATCCTTCGGAGAAAAGTCTCCTGGTCATAGCCAATTTGTCATAGTCACCAAACCAGCCGTTCACATGAATTGAACTAATCTTGGCAACGGCTCCCGCTGATTCGAAAATTGAGACAATTTTCTTTACCGCAGTCATTGATAATGGTTGTACATCTTCACAGAAATCAATGGCAAGATCCGCTTCGCGATAAGGTTGGTCAACAGATACTCTGCAGCCGGGAACGTCTCGCAAAATGCGTTCCTGTAGCCGGGAAAGTTGTATTCGATCCTCTTTCCGCTGTTCATCGCTGCGCCAGAAACTGCGTACCATTTTCCGATTCCGGTAATCGTAATAGAAATAAAATGCGCCGTTTTCACCAACAAGACCTTCAACCGGCCACATCCTGGCAATATGATCGCACCAGCCGGCCGGGCGACCGGTGATGGGGATGACTTTAATGCCGGTCTGCTGCAACCGTTCCATGGCGCTGTAAGCAACTGCCGGCAGTTTTCCGTCCAGAGTCAGGGTGTCATCGATATCGGTCAGGACATACCTGATCTGTCGTCTGGTTTCACGCGGAAACGAATAAAATGGTTTCATGGAAAGCTCCGTTCAGGCGCTTTATTCTTTTTTATTAGAGACAACCTTGAATAGTTACGTAATAACTATTACAAACAGCAAGTTGGAAGTCAATGGCTTTCCGAACGGCTTGCTACTGTATTTTATTGTACTGCAGAAAAACCTTGTCGTTGCCCCTTGCTGTTGCTAATACTGCAAAGCAGATAATCTATTGTTTCTCTATTGAGGCCCGATGTGAGTATCCGCTCCCAGCTTGAAGAACAGGAAAAGCAAACCCTGGCACCATATGCCTGTCTAAGCAGCAGGTCACGGGGACGCTTCCGCGAGGAGCTGGACACCTGCAATCTACGCACTGTTTATCAGCGTGATCGTGATCGTATCCTCCATTCCAAAACCTTTCGCCGTCTCAAACATAAGACCCAGGTTTTTCTGGCCCCCGCAGGAGACCATTACCGGACCCGTTTGACGCATGTACTTGAAGTGTCGCAGATCGCACGAACCGTTGCTGTCTGCCTGCGTTTAAATGAATACCTGACTGAGGCAATTGCCCTTGGCCATGACCTTGGCCATACGCCCTTTGGTCATGCCGGAGAGTACAGTCTCAACACCCTGCATCCGGGTGGGTTCAAGCATTACAATCAGAGTCTGCGGGTCGTTGATTTTCTGGAAAATCATGGCAAAGGACTCAACCTTACCTGGGAGGTTCGCAACGGAATTATAAAACATTCCAAGGGATACCGGGATATCCTGCCCGAAGATTCCAGAGGATTGCCTGCTACCCTTGAGGGGCAGGCTGTACGGGTTGCCGATATCATTGCCTACCTTAATCATGATATGGATGATGCACTGCGTGCCGAGATGATACGGGAAACCGACCTGCCGATGCATTTGCGTCGGGTGGTGGGTGATAATCCTTCCCGCCGTATTGACGCCATGGTGCGTGACCTGATTATGGAGACCCTGCGCCTTGATGACGGACGGTTGCATTTAAGCACCATGATGCAGAAGACCATCAGTGAGCTGCGAACCTTTCTCTACGACAATGTGTATCGGAACCATCTGGTTCACAATGAGTTTGAAAAAGCACAGAAGATAATCCGTGATCTGTATATGTTTTTCCTGGAGCATGAATTTCCGAACGGTTCAGCCGAACCTTTTGCCAAACGTATTCCGGTAAACGACGGTAGAGAAGAAAAACGACTCAACCGCCATGTCTGTGATTTCATTGCAGGTATGACCGACCGCTATGCGTTGGGGTTGTATAGCCAGATTTTCATGCCCAAACCATGGTCTGTATTATAATGGCAATGTAGGTTTCTTTGTTTTACGTCGCAGATGTTTATATCTTTTCTTTTCGGATTCGAGCAAAGATATAATCTTCTGGATTTTGTTGGAGAAAAGAAATCCGGAAATTGAACTAAGGGCCTGTTAAGAAATAAGTGTCACACCTATGCATCTCTGCTTCAGGTCATATTTGTACGATTTTCAATTACAAAATCCTCAACGTAGCCATGCTACGCCTCCGGTTTTGTGCAATCAAATCGTACAAATCTAACCCAAATCAGAGCGCCTAAATGCAACACTTATTTCTTAACAGGCCCTAAGCGTTTTGAAACGGCAATGCCCTGCCGGCAAATCCCTTTTCCGGATCCCCTTTTTCACCTGTCCTGCCGGAGTTTATAGCTCCAACGCTGTTTATCTACAAATCAAATTCCTGTCTCAGTCTTAATTGCAACAATTTTGCCTGGTTAAAGGCCTCTTTCAACATCAGTTTCTGCAGGTTGTTTAACTGTTTAGGATCGACCCGGTTGGGGTTACTATATTCACTACAGGATAACTGTCCATGAATACGAATGCGTTGAATGCAATCAAAGGCCTCGACCGCTGCGGCGGTCTCGGCAAGAGAACGTTTCATGGTGGCAGCAACAGAACGTAAGCGGTCGGCGGTGTTGGTTGCCCAGGACTGATGCTTCAGGCCCCAGATGCGTGCGGCATCGACTACAGGACGGGAGCCATGCACCTTTAGATCTATGGTGTGCGGAAATTCTTTACCGCCGTCATAGACGAACTTACCCATAAAACCTGAAGCCGGGCTACAGGTGAGGGCCTGGGCGCTGAGTGCATAGAGAAAACGCGTATGCCCGGCAGGCTGGGGCAGCAACCAGCTGCGCAGCTCGTCGACCAGTTCTTCTTGGCCGCTTAAGGGGCGAAAATCAAAAAAGATAGTCGAATTTAATATGGCCTCCGGGTCGGGAGTTGCCATCCATAGGCTGAATTTGTCCTGCCATTCCTTGACCGATAAACATAATTCCGGGTTGCTGGCCATGATGTTGCCTTTGCAGAAATCAAAGCCGCACAGATCCAGTGCTTTGTTAACGGCTAATGCAAAGGGAAGAAAGGCCTGGCGTGTAGTTTCAGCATCTTCTTCTTTGACCGGCTGGAAGATAAGGCCATTGTCCTGGTCTGTTGAAAATGTCTGTTCCAAACGACCCTCGGAACCAAATACCATCCAGCACCAGGATACCGGGGGCAGATCAAATTTTTCGGCGATCAGTTCAATGACCCGCATACCGATCAGGTCATTGAGTCCGGACATCCATTGGCATAAGGCCTCAACTCCCATACCCCCGGCAAAAAGCTCCGCACCCCGTTTTCTGACGCCGTTGGCAGCCGATGCAATCCCATCGATTTCCTTTTCCGCATTGATTGTGTCAGCTAATTCATCTGCCCCGCCTTCACGGAAACCGGGGATGTCCGACTGTGAGAGCAGGTTATAAAAACGACCATCCGCCTCTGTAAGGAGCAAATGATTGAGGCGACTGCGGGTCATCAATACCTTGGCCCGGTGTGCGGGGGCATCAACCGGAAGAGTCACTGGGCCTGCAGTCATAAAAGATATAACCGGATCATCCAAGTTGCCGCCTTGTATGGTAATGGCATCAAGGAGATTACGAAGGGTGACTATGCCCAGGGGAATATCAATATTTTTAGCGACCAGCCCGGCATCTATTCCGGCCTGGTTCAGTGCAATCAGTGTTTCTCGTATTGTCGATTCGGGATCAAATATCAGCGATTTGCGGTGACTCAAACTGCGAAGCGGTATTTCACCGATACCCAATTCCGAATGCAGTGAATGGAAATGACGGCTTAAGTCAATGTCACACTTCGCAGTCCTGTCTGAATTATTATCCATAATGGAGCCGAAATTCCTTAATTGCTGTTAAAGCAATGAGTTAACACGTTCAACTAGATCGTGGGTGGAAAAAGGTTTTGTAATATAGCCATCAGCACCGAGCGAAAATCCCTTGTTCATCTCTGCTTCACTGCCTTTGGCAGTTAACATCAAAATAGGCATATCGGCAAACCGACTGTCAGCACGTATTTCTTCGCAGACCTCAAAGCCGTTTTTTTTGGGCATCATGACATCAAGTATCATAAGAGCTGGACTGCTGTCAGCCAGGTAGTCCAGAGCCTGTTGACCATCATAAGCGGTAACGACCTCATAACCGGCATGTTTCAGCAAATACTTAATTGAAATGACAATGTTGGGCTCATCATCGACGATGAGAATGGTTTTTTTCATTTGTTGTT
>JAYEKB010000406.1:0-3093 GCA_034660835.1 Thermodesulfobacteriota bacterium | reverse complement strand
TTCAAAAATAAATTTCGCCCCGGCTTCCGGTTTACTTTCCACCCAGATATCTCCTTCATGATATTTAATGATACGATGACAGATTGTAAGTCCCAGCCCGCTCCCACCGGGCTTCTCATCACGCAGCCCTTTCAGCTGGTGAAATTTTTCAAAAACCCGTTTCTGCTCGTCAGCAGGAATCCCCGGGCCATTGTCCTCTACTTCTACTCGAGCCAGACCGGCAGGTGTACTCAGCCGGATAGTTACCTGTCCTGTTCCCGGTTCACAGAATTTTACAGCATTGGACAACAGGTTTATGGCCACCTGGATAAGGCGGTCCCGGTCCGCCATCACAAATACCGATTCGGCCGGCACCATTTTTTTCAGGCTTATCAAATTCTCATTAAATAACTGGCTTAAGGAACTTGAGGCCTCCTCAATCACTTCACCAATATTTACACATTCCCGGGTCCATTCAGCACTTCCTGACTCAATTTTAGCAAGATCAAGAACCTGGTTAATCAAGCGTGTGAGTCTCTCGCTTTCCTTTACAATAATATCCAGAAATTTCTGCTGTTCCGCAAGCTCCAGTGACGGGTTGTCGCGAAGAATCTCTGAAAACGCCCGAACAGAGGTCAGCGGTGTACGGAGTTCATGGGTTACAGTGGACACGAATTCATCCTTTAACCGATCAAGTTCTTTCAGCCTCTTATTGGCTGCCCTCAGCTCTGCTGTAGTTTTTTCAAGTTCTTGAGATTTTTCTTCCAGGCGATGACTGTATTCAATCACCTGGGATGTCTCGTCAAGAATTCTCATGACTTCTTCAATACGGATTTCCTCTCCTTGAGCCACAGAAGAAATCATAACCCGCGCCGAAGCAGCTCCTATGGCCCCTGCCAACGTCCTTTCAGCAAAACCAACAAGATTTGCATCGGCCTGTACCTTGGTTTTCAGGTCAAAACCATGTTCAGCTGCATATTGGGAAAAAGCCTTCTCAGCATGGCTGACGCCTACAAAACGGGCAACCAGCTCTTTGAGTTCTGACACGGTTGCCGTACCACTCCACAGACGGGTATCAGTGCCACTATGGCGAAACACATCAACAAACAGGGTTGCCTGGAGTCGTTCCATACTATTTTGGTGGTCAAAAAGTGATAAGCCCACAAGACATCCCACGTTAGCCAGCATACTCCAGAAGACTGAATGGGTCAGCGGATCAAACATGCCAAAGCCAAACAGGTGATAAGGCCGGAGGAATTCGAAACCAAATGGACCCGACGCCAGGATTGATGCCGGAATCCAGCCAGATATGGCAAAAGACGGGATAAGAAGTGTATACGTCCACACAGCAAATCCGGCAAGCAGTCCTGCAATTGCCCCTCTTCGGCTTGCTCTTCTCCAGTATATTCCGATCAGTATTACCGGAGCAAACTGGGCAGCAGCAGCAAAAGAGACCAGCCCGATGGTAACCAGGGCATAGGACTCACCTATCAACCTGAAATAGCCATAACCAAGAAGCAGGATTCCAAGGATACTTCCCCTGCGAATGGCTAATAATACACTGCTTAAGTCCCTTTCCTGAAAAGAGCGCAGCCGCAGCAGAACCGGCATCACCAGGTCATTACAGATCATCGTGGACAAGGCTATAGTTGCCACAATTACCATTCCTGTAGCGGCAGACAGACCGCCTAAAAATACAAACAGGGCAATGAGCTCCTGATTTGCATACAGCGGCACTGTAAGCAGGAAAGTATCGGGGTCAACAGACCCATCCTTGAACAATGTCAGACCTGCCAGGGATATAGGCAGCACAAAAATATTGATCGCCAGAAGATAGAGAGGGAACAGCCAACTGGCTTTTTTTACATGTTCTTCATTGACGTTTTCCACAACCAGAATATGGAATTGCCTGGGAAGAAACAAAATGGCCATCATAGAGAGGAACGTAAGGGTAAACCAGCTTGTATAACCGCCGGTAACTGCCTCCAGTTTCATTAATCGTGACAGCTCCGGTGACTTTGCCGCATCATATATCAGGTCTGTCGGTCCGGCAAAAAGATAATAGCAGATGAAAATACCGGCTACCAGAAATGCCGCCAGTTTCACCACTGACTCAAAAGCTATAGCTGCAACCATACCCTCGTGACGTTCACTGGCATCTATGTGACGGGTGCCGAAGAGAAGAGAAAACACAGCCATCAAAAGGGCCACGTACAAGGCTGTATCACTGAAAATGGAATCCGTTGCAGGAAGAATTTGTGATGGACTCTGAAACGTGTGCAGCACATTGAAACTCGTTGAAACCGCTTTCAGCTGCAATGAAATATAGGGCAGGATCCCCACTACTGCGATGATTGTAACAATTCCGCCAATCAGGGGATCTTTAGCATATCTTGAGGCAATGAAATCTGCGATAGAAGTAAGCCGATGGACCTTGGCTATACGAATGATTTTGCGCAGGACAAACCACCATAAAGCGGCCATCAGAGTCGGGCCCAGATAAATCGGCAGAAAGCCCACACCGGTGGTAGCTGCACGGCCGACACTGCCGTAAAAGGTCCAGGTGCTGCAGTAAACGGCTATGGAAAGCGTATATATATATGGATTGCTGATTATCGATCGGCCGATATCTGCCCGCTTGTCGCCATAGTAAGCGATAGCAAAAAGAAATCCCAGGTGACTGAAAGAAACGACCAGTATGACCCAATATTGCAGCATGTCATCCTGTTTTTTTTAATTTCGACGAATCAGTCATTAACGGAGCTGGCACTGTTTTTTTCCAGGATAACTGCCACGCATCCGATAAAAATGAACCAGACGATAAAGAGATAGAGATACAGGACCGGTATTCCAAAAATCAGTTTGGTTTTACTGAACAGAGAGAGCAAAGGATAATTCAATGCGATAACACCAACGATCATTATCACGATCAACCGTTCATTCTGTCGCTTTGTTTCATGCATCGCGCCTCCAGTGTTTAGGCCACCCTTTAGCCCGCATATTTCACAAGTCGAGGCGGCTGCAGATGCGCTGAGCGCAGGAGTAGGCTATAGTTGCCTATGCCTGCTCCTGCAGCGACAAAGCAGGTGCGGTCGCATCGGCTTGCCTTCGGTG
>JAYEKB010000405.1:0-7780 GCA_034660835.1 Thermodesulfobacteriota bacterium | reverse complement strand
ATGCGACCGCACCTGCTTTGTCGCTGCAGGAGCAGGCATAGGCAACTATCGGAGTCTGCGCTTACCTGCCTACTCCTGCGCTCAGCGCATCTGCAGCCGCCTCGACTTGTGAAATATGCGGGCTAAGATTGGCAAACTATTTCAAAGGTTTTTCCAACTCTTCTCTGGTCGGCGTATTGCCAAGGGAGTTGATAATGATAACAAAGAGGTTGTCATCTTTGAAAAATACCTGTTGCAGGTCATAGTTTATGCTTGAGTTCAGGTCAAGGACCACACGGACCTTTTTTGGCGTTTTTTCTTTGCCGATCCGAATCGTATGTACATATTTTCCATCTGTCTTAATAACATTAGGCACATCCTCGGCAGCCACTGCACCCTTGAAGTCGCAGACCACCCTTGGCAACCCCTCTTCGACACCAAACACGATGGGGGGGTGAAAATCATTGAGTTTGAACAGGACCATCTCGCCCCGATTGGTACTGTTGTCAAAGGTAACCGAACTGAGTATGGGCGGAACGGAAGATTTGTCGGTTTCAGGTTCCTCTGCAGGAATTGGAGTCTGTTCCTCCTCCTGCTGAGCGTCCGGTTGCGTATCTGACAGCTCCGGTTCTGGTTCCTGGGGTACAGCGATCTCTTCCCCGGAAGGTTGTGCAACAGTCTGGACAGGTTCAGAAGGCGGGAGAGGGATTGCCGCTGTTTTTTCCTGTTCAACAGTCGGCACTTCCGGAGCGGGTGAGGTTACTGCTGTTTCAGGTTCTGTAGCTGGAGCATGTTTCTCCTCCTGCTGCTCCTCCGGTTGCGTATCTGAGAGCTTCGGTTCAGGTTGTTGCGGTTCAGGTTCCAGGGGTGCAGGCGCGGCCTCTTCCTCGGAAGGCTGTGCAACGGTCTGGACAGGTTCAGAAGGCGGGGAAGTTATTGCTGATGTTTCTTCCTGTTCCGGTATCTTGAGCTCTGGTTCAGGCAGCGTTTCGGTTATTTCAGGTTTTTGGGCTTGAACCGCCTTTTCTGCCTGCTCCAAGTCTTCGGGGACTATATCCTTTTTTTCTTCCCCTGCTACGTCAGGTCTGCTATCCGGCTCTGCGCCGGCATGATATACAGAGATGATCAGGGCATTTTTCTCGGTGTCAAAGTCATGTTTGAACTCAACCTCTTTATTCGGAAGCAGGTCAAAAACAATCCGGGTTTTCGGTTTTGGTTCATAATGAATACCCATACGGATACGTTTGATGAATTTTCCGTTGGTATTGATGGTATTTTTGAGTAATCTGAAAGGTTTTGTGTCTGGAAAATCAAAGACAACCCGGGGTTTTTCACCTTTCATGGCAAAAATTGTCGGGATATTAACACTGTTCAACTTAAAGGTGACACGCTCTTCGTTCCCTGAGGAAGTCTCAAACGTTATCTCCTCAAGCAGCTTTTGGTCTGCAGCGACCGCAAGCCAGGCATGCAGGAGTATGAACAGGACAAGGGCGGATGCAGCGGTAATACTTTTAAACATTTGATCTCTTGAATGTACGCTGTAGCGATAACTTTTTACGATTCCAATATTTTAGAATTACAACGTCAACCGTTGCAATGTCAACAGATTTTCCCTTAATCGTTGTATTCAGGGCTTGGTGATACTGGTTGATGCATATTGTTTTATACATATTACTATGAGTCAAAACATAAAGATAGATTCTATTCTGCCTCTGGTCAGAAAGCCCGGCCGCTATATCGGCGGCGAGCTCAATGCTGTGCGCTTTGATTCTGCCGAGACGGACCTTTCCTTTGCCCTGGTGTTTCCTGATCTGTACGAGATAGGTATGTCCCATCAGGGATTGCAGATCCTCTACCATATAATTAACCGGCACAAGGGATTGGTTGCAGAGCGTTGTTATGCACCTGACGTGGATATGGAAGAACAGTTGCGAAAGAATAATTTGCCCCTGTTCTCCATTGAATCCCGCAGGCCGCTGGCGGATTTTGATATCATCGGCATAACCCTGCCCTATGAACTCTGCTATACCAATATCCTGACTGTTCTTGATCTTGGACGGATTCCGCTGCAGGCAAAAGATCGTGACGACAACGATCCCCTGATTATAGCCGGTGGTTCCTGTTCGCTGAATCCGGAACCGGTGGCTGATTTTTTTGATGTTGTTGTCCTGGGCGACGGTGAAGAGGTGGTTATCGAAATTGCTGATACTGTTCGGTCCACCAGGGCCGAACAACTATCCCGTCACAAAACGTTGCAACGACTTGCAAAAATTGATGGTGTCTATATTCCTCAATTTTTTGAGCCGCAATATGAGGGGCAACAGCTGACAGCCGTCAAGCCGCTTGTAGAAGGGTATACAACTGTAACTCGCCGTGTCCTGCCCGAACTGCCGCCCGTTGATCTGCTGGATCATCCCCTGGTGCCCCTGGTCAAACCGGTTCATGATCGGCTGGGAGTGGAAATTGCCCGTGGTTGTACCCGTGGCTGCCGCTTCTGCCAGGCCGGGATGATCTACCGGCCGGTGCGGGAACGAAGTGTTGACGATATCATGAAACTGGCTGAGCAGGGTATTAAACATTCCGGTTTTGATGAACTGGCCCTGCTGTCCCTGTCCAGTGGTGATTTTTCCTGCCTGCCTGAACTGCTCATCCGCTTGATGGACCGGTTTGCCAAAGAGTATGTATCAGTGTCAATGCCTTCCATGCGAGTCGGTACGCTTACGCCGGAGGTGATCAAACAGATTAAACGGGTGCGTAAAACCGGCTTTACCGTTGCTCCGGAGGCGGGTACTGATCGGCTGCGGGAAGTTATTAATAAGGGGATCACAGAGCAGGACCTGATGATGAGCTGCCGGGATGCCTTTGCAGCCGGTTGGAACCTTATCAAGTTTTATTTCATGATCGGTTTGCCCACGGAAACCATGGAGGACGTGGATGGGATTGTTGAGCTTGCTCTCAGGGCCAGAAAGGAGGCAGAGGGACGCAAAGCTCAAATCAACGTTTCCGTGGCCACCTTTGTTCCCAAGCCCCACACCCCTTTTCAGTGGTCAAGGCAGTTGAATCTGCAAGAATCAAAGGAGCGCATCAACCGCTTAAAACAAAAACTACCGCGCAAGGGATTTAAACTGAAATGGCATGATCCCAAGCAATCCTTGCTGGAAGGAGTTTTTTCCCGGGGGGACCGCAGACTTTCCCGTCTTATTGAGGCTGCCTGGAGAGCAGGAGCACGCTTAGATGGCTGGTCTGAACATTACCGGCTTGATCGATGGCAGCAGGCGGCAGAGAGCCTGGACCTTGATTTTGACTGGTATTTGCGTGCAAGGGATATAAAAGAAATTCTGCCCTGGGATCACCTGAGTTGCGGGGTTGATCGTAGTTTCCTGGAACAGGAATATGATAAATCTATTGATCAAATCTATACTCCGGACTGCCGCAATCACAGCTGCCGGAAATGCGGACTCTGTGATTTTAAGACTCTTCGCCCGTTGATCAACGCAACCGATGACAGCAACGCTGAGCCGTATCAGGCGGCAAATGATCGGGCCGCTGATAGACAGGAACAGCAGACCGTTTTCAGTTACCGGGTACACTACTCCCGGCTCGGTGATGCACGTTTCCTGGGCCATCTTGAAATCCTGCAGCTCATATTTCGCGGACTGCACCGGGCTGGATTGCCACTCCTCTTTTCGCAGGGATATAACCCTTCACCCCGGGTCTCTTTCAGCCCTGCCCTGCCCGTAGGAGTAGAAAGCCATATTGAATTTTTTGATATGGATCTCTCCAGGCCCATCAGGCACTCTGCCGAGACGTTAGCCGAACTTGATCAACAGCTGCCCGAGTTTATGACCATAACCTCCATTGCCCTGGTCAGCAGGAAAACACCGACTACAAAAATAATAAGCTACCAGATCAAACTGCCGCACTCTGTAGAAAGTGACTTTGTTGCTGCACGAATAACGGAATTTCTTGCTGCAGAAAAGTTTGTTGTTGAACGGGTACGAAAGAAAAAGAAACGTGAGCTGGACATCAGAGCCCTTGTCTGCCGGCTGGAACAGGACAATCTTGCATTGCAGATGGACCTTGTTCATCCCCACAATGCAGCCGGTACTAATCCGCGGGAAGTACTGGAAAAAGTGATTGGTTTGACAAAAGAGCAGGCATTAGTTGCCGGAATAATCAAAATCAGTTCACAGGAACTTGCTGCAAACAGTTGAGAAAAATGTCGCTATGCGGTAAACACAAAATGTTCAAACGTTCAAACGCTTAAAAATTAATAAGGAGTGATCAATGAAGAAGATCGTGCTGCGTGAAGATGAGATGCCAACCAGCTGGTATAATGTTGCACCGGATATTCCAGGTGGATTGCTGCCGCCGCTTGATCCTGAGACCAATGAACCTATGGGGCCGGAGAAATTGTCTGCGGTTTTCCCCATGGGTCTGCTTGAGCAGGAGATGAGTGCAGAGCGGTTCATCGAAATTCCGGATGAGGTTATGGAGGTGTACAAGATCTGGCGACCATCACCGCTGGTCAGGGCCTACAAGCTGGAAGAGGCTCTTGGAACCAAGGCTAAGATTTTCTTCAAGAATGAAGGCGTTTCTCCTGTGGGCAGCCACAAACCAAACTCTGCAGTTGCCCAGGCCTATTACAACAAACGGGAAGGTGTGAAACGACTCTCCACTGAAACCGGTGCCGGCCAGTGGGGCTCTGCCTTGTCTCTGGCCACATCCAAGTTCGGCATGGAGTGCAAGGTGTTTATGGTCCGCTGTTCCTATGACCAGAAACCGTATCGAAAGTCTATCATGCACACCTTTGGTGCTGATATCGTGGCCAGTCCCAGTCCGGATACCGTCACCGGTCGGGCAATTTTAGAAAAGGATCCCAATACCCCGGGTTCACTCGGTATTGCCATCTCCGAGGCACTGGAAGATGCTGCCGGACGTGATGATACCAACTATGCACTGGGCTCAGTGCTCAACCATGTTCTTCTCCACCAGTCCATTATCGGCCTTGAGGCTAAAAAACAGATGGAGATGGCGGGTGCCTATCCGGACGTGGTTGTGGGCTGCTGCGGCGGCGGTTCCAACTTTGCCGGCCTGATGAGTCCGTTTGTGCCGGATTTTCTGGACGGCAAGAAGATCAAGTTTGTCGGCTATGAGCCTGCCTCCTGTCCTTCCATGACTGCCGGTAAACTGGCCTATGATTCCGGGGACGTGGCCATGATGACCCCGCTGCTCTATATGCACACCCTGGGGCATAACTTCATGCCTCCGGGTATTCATGCAGGCGGTCTGCGTTACCATGGTATGGCACCCATCATTTCCGCCCTGATCCGCGAAAACATTATTGAGCCCAAGAGCGTACATCAGTTAGAGTGTTTTGAGGCCGGTGTCCTCTTTGCAAGGACCGAGGGTATTGTTCCGGCACCGGAGACAACGCATGCTATTCGTGGTGCCATCATTGAGGCCATGAAGGATCCCAACGATCCCAAGACCATCCTGTTTAATTTTTCAGGTCACGGGCTTATTGATATGGCTGCCTATGACGCCTACTTCAACGGTGAACTGCACGATTACTCCTATCCTAAGGAGGCGATCGAAGCCAGTCTGCTTGATCTGCCCAAGGTCGACTAATTTTTCTCCAGTCCCTACGTTGCAGGAAGAGGAGAGAGTGAGTAATTTTCTTTTTCGTCTTTTCTGTAGCGTTGCTATTGTTTGTATCTGTTGTGCTGCTTCTTACGGGCAGGCTGCATCCGCAGTCTGCCCGTCCTTTTCTACGCTGATCCAAAAGGGTGCCTACGGGGTCAGCGATACGCAAGGAAATATTATTTCCGGCTGCAATTCGGATACTCCGTATATTCCTGCAAGCATCCTCAAAATTCCCACTGCCCTTGCCGCCTTTTCCATCCTGGGGCATGATTATCGTTTCAAGACCCGTTTTTATACGGATAGCCGGGATAACTTGTACATCAAGGGATTTGGTGATCCTCTGCTTATTTCCGAAGAAGTTTATCTGATTATTGATGAACTGGGGCAGCGCGGTGTGCAACGGATAAACTCCATCTATATCGATACCTCCAGTTTTGCTTTGGAGCAGCAGGTACCGGGCCGGGAGTCCACCGACAACCCTTATGACGCACCGGTTGGTCCGGTGGTTGTTAACTTTAACAGTGTTGCGGTACGGGTTACAAAGAGTCGTACTATCGTTTCCGGCGAACCGCAGACCCCGACTTTGCCCATTATGCAGCAGGCGGCCAAGGATTACCTGCCCGGCAGTTACAGGATCAATGTCTGCACAGGCCACTGTCATCCTGAATCGCAGATGGCAAGGTATACAACCGAGCTGTTTCGGGCTATGCAGAAAAAGGCTCAAATTCCGGGACAAGGTGAATCCGGTATCAAGAAAGTTCCGCCTGATGCCCAGCTCGTCTATGAACATCGGAATTCAAAGGATCTGGAATACCTGACCCTGTCATTTCTTAAATACTCTTCCAACTTTATTGCCAACCTGGTCTACCTGGCCTGCGGGGCTGAAAAGTTCGGCTATCCTGCCACCTGGGCCAAGGCAAACCGGGCAGTGCACCAGGAACTGGTTAAACAGCTTGGGCAAGAAACCGCTTCTGCAATTATCCAGGAAGAGGGTGCCGGTCTATCCAGGAATAACCGCATTACAGCTCGAACAATGCTTACCGTACTTAAGGTATTCAGGCCGCATGCCTATCTGCTGGGTAAGCGTATGGGAGTGTTGACTAAATCCGGTAGCATGAAAGGTATTTATAACTATGCAGGCTATCTCAAGGACGGCAGTTGTTACGTTATTATGCTCAACCAGTCACGCAACACGCGAAGAGCTGTACTTGCAAAATTGAAAAAAGGGCACTATCCAAAAGGTACAAAGGGGGAAAAATGATAAAATATTTTGCCGTTATCCTAACCATGCTGTGTTGCCTGACAACAACTACTGCCAAAGCCCTGGAGGTGAGTTTTACCGCCTCAGACGGTCATTCACTGGTTGCTACTCTGGATAGGCCTGACAAGGGAACGGATATCCACACCGGTGTTATCCTGCTGCCCATGTACCGCCACACCGGGGAGAGTTGGCAGCCCCTGGTGCAACAGTTGACAGCAGCAGGTTTTACCTGCCTGTCACTTGATCTGCGTGGACACGGACAGAGCCGGTTTGGGGCTGATGGCAGCGATGACGAAAAGAGAGTGATTGCCCGGGATCCTGATTTTTTTAATACCATGTATCTTGATGTGGTCGCAGCGGATATTTGGTTGCGAAACAGGGAACCACAGCTGAATAAGTTAGTTCTTGTCGGTGCCAGTGTAGGCTGTTCAGTTGCAGTGCATGCTGTTACCGGCAGCAGCGTCAAGGCCGATGCTGTGGTGCTCATGACACCTGGGGAGAATTTTCTCGGTATCCCGACCATGGACCACATAAAGACCTGGCCCGGTATTCCTCTGTTGATTCTTTCCAGTGAAGAGGAGCAGGGTCGCGGGGCTGCAGCCATCTACAAAAAGCTGCAGAATAACGGCGCTGAATTCAAACTTTTCCCGCAAACCGATATTCACGGTACTAACATGTTCGGCAAAGTTGATGAGGTGGAAAAATTTATCAGCCAATGGATCACCTCTCAGATGCTTATTAAGGCAAAAGACCAAGGTAACTGACTTGTAAGGGCCTGTTAAGAAATAAGTGTTGCATTTAGGCGCTCTGATTTGGGTTAGATTTGTACGATTTGATTGCACAAAACCGGAGGCGTAGCATGGCTACGTTGAGGATTTTGTAATTGAAAATCGT
>JAYEKB010000404.1:0-7785 GCA_034660835.1 Thermodesulfobacteriota bacterium | reverse complement strand
TCGCATCGGCTTGCCTTCGGTGAACACTTTGCAAATTTAAAGTAGGGAATAATGCGCAATTTTATCATATGATTTACAGAGGTTACCTTAAAATGAGCAAAGTGTTCATGAAATATGCGGGTTAGAGCTTCTCGAGTAGCACAAGTACGCTTCGAATCTCTAAATGAACGAATCTGGAGCACATCTGAGCAGTTACAGTCGGCGGTTGTGCAAATTTCCAGCACCCACCTGAATAGTTACGTCAAATGAAAATAAACGGGAATCTGTCCTCTCTTCTCGCTTGTCCCCTATATCCCCATTGATCGTACATTTTTTGGCGTAATATGGAGGCTGATTAAAAATTTAACCTTCTTTTTGATGTAGTCTATCCCATATTATAACATAAATGATGCGGCTACGATTATTGGAGAAAGTAGCAATAATTATGCTGGCAATATTTATTGTTAATCATTATGATTAAATTATAATCACACGCAAGGGGGTACGAAATGGCACAGACAGAAACAAGGGTACTTACAGCGCATGTACCGTTACCGTTAGCAAAAAAAGTTGACAGGATAGCATCCCATCTTGAACGTTCCCGTGGCTGGATCATGAAACAGGCGTTGTCTGCCTGGGTCGAGCAGGAAGAGGAGCGTAGCCGTCTGACGCAAGAGGCTCTTGCTGATGTGGACGCGGGGAGAGTCATAGAACACCAGGCCGTCATGGCGTGGGCCGATAGTCTCAGTACCGACACCCCGTTACCCATACGCGCTGATGAAACTAAAATGGACAAGTAAAGCACTTTCCGACTTAGCAAGGCTGTATGAGTTTCTGGCTCCGGCAAATCAACAGGCGGCAGCGCGTGCTGTGCAAACACTGACCGTGGTGCCGACAACGTTATTGAGGAATCCGCGTATTGGCGAACAACTGTTCCAGTTCGAGCCACGCGAAGTACGAAAAATGATCGTAAGTCAATACGAGCTGCGCTACGAGATCCAAGGGGCTACCATATATGTGTTGCGACTTTGGCACACACGGGAGGAAAGATGATTACAGCATCCTCCCCATAAATGCTTCATCATTTACGTGATCACTGTAAAAAATTTTCAACAGAAATTCTGGAGGAATAATCAAGAAGATGCCAATGGCAAGCTCAATAATTGGCAGACATACAGGAATTAAATCTTCTTCCTGATTATCTCGGAAGTGAGTGTTTTGTTAATAAGTGTCAGATTGAGCTTAGATTTTCACAAATTATTGCTGCGTATCTGCTGAAATGTCCCGGCCCCAGATTGCATAGCAGATACTGCCGATCAGCCCGAAGCTGAAGGCTGTAATAAAGTTGACAGCAGGACTGATCATCCATAAAAAAGCACCGCCAAAGGCTGCCAGGGCTACCATTATGTCACGCAGCATATAATAGAGGCCGAAAACCGCTGCCTTGCGGCCTTCCGGCGCCAGCTCCATAATAAGCGCTTTCCGGGTCGGTTCTCCGAATTCCTTTAAACCTCTGAGCATAAAGACCGGTACCAGCAGGGCAAAGGACTGGCAAAAGAGTAAAGCCAGTGGAAAGAGAGTGAAAAAGATGAAAGTAATCAGAACAAAAGGTTTTTTCCCGCCCTTATCGGCAAAATAGGCCACCGGAATATAAACGAACAGGGCGGTAACCATTTCAATAGTGGTTAACAGGCCGAATTGGACAGCGGTAACAGGATGGGCGATTGTTTTCATACACCATACAACAACGAACGCGTACGGGATCTGTTCACAGTATCGAATCAGGATATCGGCTACCAGCAACTGCTTTAAATCCGGGCTCATGTGGTGCAGGAGTTTAAGCGGATTTTTTTCTGCTTTGATTTCGTCTGTATTTTTTGAAGATGATTTCGGCGCGTCATTAACGAGAAACTGCTGCATGACCGTTGCGATGGCAGCCAGCAGCAGGGCGACAACAAATGCTGCCCGCACACCATCCTTTTCACCCCATAAACCGATACAGACTCCGCCAAGGAGAGGCCCCAGCGCCATTGGAATCCGGCGGACAAGGGCCAGCATGGATACACCCATGGTTCGTTTTTCCATGGGTAGAACCTCGGTAATAAGGTTCATGGTAGCGGGCAGAGAAATGGCACTCCAGGACAGGAAAAAAACAGCGCCTATAATAACAGCCTGCCAGGCGGGAATGAGTATAACGATGCAAAACCCGAACATGGCGGCAAAATTGAAAAACAAAAGAGCTTTTTTTGTACCGAATCGGTCGGAAAGATAGCCGCCAAGAAAAGAGTAGACAGCGGACAGAAAGTTATCCAGGCCGTTTAGCAGCCCGATTGTCAGCGCCCCTCCGCCCAGGGCGATCAGATAAATCGGCAGGAAACGCTCCGCCATCCGTTCACCCAGGAGGATGAGTATCACCATGGCCAGAACACCGACAGTGCTGCGCTTAAGGGCCAGAAAATCAGTGATGTGATGCAGGAATTTTCTTGGTGAGTTTGCCATGTTTTCCGGTGAAGCAACTGGGCATGTAATCAATCATCGCGCCATGGAGTGATCGCGAAAAGGAGTCACTTACCCGGCCACCTGCAGGCGGCACCAGGCATACAGCGCATCGTATACTTCAAACTGGCGCTCCAGGTTTGCAAAATCATCAGGAAACCTGAGACTGAAGCCAACGGCTATCGCCTCAAGTCCAGCCGCTATCGGATCGTTTTGCAGATTGTCCGTATCAGCGGCGTTGACAATTTCAGCAAGCCGCAGCAATCCTTTGTCCACAAGCCCGTACTCTTCAATAAGTACATCAAAGGTGCAGAGATCACCCCGATGGTGGAGATCCGCACCGGGCGTATCATAAGGTATTGCGTCTTCCTGCTCGGCCACGGCCAGAACCCGGCTCTTTGGTACAAAAAGAAATTCTGCGGCCGAATCAATGAATCGGCTGATAAGCCAAGGACAGGCGACGCGATCTACATGCACGTGGGATCGTGTTATCCATTTCATACGGTAACCTTTACCTGTTGTACGACCCAAAATAGGTGAGTGCATCCTTAACAGCTTCTTCGGTATCTTCAGTGACATGACCAAATTTTCCTTTAAGATCATCGCTTAAATGAAAAACGTATTCCTGGGCAGCTTCTTCGCCGTATTGTTCCGTGAACATTTTGGCGAATTCAAGCACCCGGGTAAAGTCATGGCGTTCATTCTTCGTCTCCGGCTGATCAATCCATTCATGGACTTCTCGGTAATCCTTACCGGTTCGTTCCAGACTCGCCTGCATGTGTTTGTTAATTGGTGGCATAATGTATCTCCCTTAAAGTTCATTGTTTGTAGTGTCCTGATTTAGAACACTACTTTGTTGTGACCTTGAAAATATGCATACAACTCATCAAGTATAGCTGTACCACGTTTAAGCCGCTCCTCATCAGTTGCACAGGTTATTGTCAGACCGGAAAAAAGAGCTTGTATGCCGTCTTTTTCCGGTCTGCCGTACTTATTGTCTTTTAAATCGATATCGTGCACAATTTCAGCTATGGCAGTAACAGGGTCAGAAGCAAGGTGGAAGGTGTCGGCCAGCACCTCGAAGGTACATTTATTACCCTTGTGAGTAAATTCAGCTTCAAACATGTCAAAACGCAATTCATTGGGTCCGGGATGATACTTTTCGTTCTGAACAAATTTAAACTCCGCTTTCCGGTCAATGAAACGTTGTATCAACCAGGCACAACAAATGCGGTCAACATAGATTTCCTTTCGGGTCACCCACACATGTTCACGTACATCCTCCAGGGCCTTGGGAGTTAGAGTTGAATTACTTTTCGATTCCCTGAGAAGAGAGTTGCACTTCTTCAAAATGCTATCAGCAGCCACGCGGGCCGGAGCATGGAAAAAGTCGGTGGCAGTAATTTCCTCAAACCGTTTTTGTAAACGGGAAAGCTCCTTTTTGGTTTTTACAGCGGCTGTCCCGGACAGATCTGCTGCCTGCTCTACATCTTTAATAAATGATTTCGTTTCACTGACAATTTTTTTGTAATCAGAATCCCGGGCAGCCTGAAACAAAGCTTTAATCTGCCCGTCGGATAATCCCTCAAGAAAGACTGCCCTGGAAAGTGATGCCGTGCCGCCACCTCCATCAATTTCTTTAACTATCCAGAGCAGGTCTTCATGTGCCTGTGCATTATCAGGGAGCACATACACTGATTGCTTGATTGCAACCGCTCCTATCTTCTGCAGCCTGCGCCAGATTTTTACCCGAAAATAGTCGGGTTTTGGCGGAATCTGATGAATCAGAAGGAGCCACTTTATCTTATCTTGATCATTCATATATTGATATATTATAACAAATGTTATATGTAAAATATAACAACTGTATCATTTGTCAATAATTATATAGGTCGATGTGAAAACTATTCATTGTTCGGGAATACGATGGGAAATGTACGGCAGGTTGCCCGTCATGTTCCAGGGCAGCCTGAAAGGAAAACAGAATTACTCCGGTCAGGGAGTTTCAGGTTTGTTTTGATGGATGATTTTCATGACACGGGGCTGAAACCGATATTGAATCAGCCCGTGTGTTTTATAAAGACTCGGTAGTCATCCTTTCCGTTGTTGCCTTTTGGCGTAGGCTGCTGCCTCCATGCCGGCAACACAGCCTTCACCTACGGCCTTGGCCATCTGGTAGGGAGGGCCGACAATATCCCCGGCCCCGTAGACACCCGGGATATTGGTTTCCTGTTTGCGACTGACATCAATGTGTTTGAAATGCTCCATGTCAAGCTGAACCCCGATCTGAGTGGCCAGCTCAAGGGCTCCCTTGGAACCGAGTTCAATGAATATACCATCCACTTTGATCGTGTCCCCGTTTTCCAGCAGGATATCGTTGACCGCATTCTCTCCATTAATTTCTTTTACCCAGGTGCCTGCAAGCACTTCCACGTCACTCTCCTGCAGCCGGTCCAGCAGGCTGTCTGAACCCTTAAGTTCCTTTGCTACCAGGTACACCTTGTCTGCATAGCCGAGCATGGTGAGGGCACCGTCAATAGCTGCGCTGCGGTTACCGGCCACAATAACGGTGGTACCCCGGTAAAAGTTGGCGTCACAGTCAACACAGTAGCTCACGCCCCGACCTGAAAACTCCTTTTCGCCGGGAACAGAGAGCTTTTTCTTGGAAACGCCCATGGAAAAGATCAGGGTACGGGTTTGTATCTCTCTACCGCTTTCCAGTTCCAGAGCAAACAGTCCGTCCTCGTTCTGAGCGATTTTGAGTACATCTTCAGGCGACACCTCGGTACCAAAACGTTTGATTTGAGAAATACCGGCTTCAAGCAACTCTTTGCCATCTGTTACTCCGTCAACACAGGCGTAGTTTTCAATATGGGCCGGGTACAGGGCGCTGTTTTCAATGCGGCCTAACATCAGGACGCTGGTCTTTTTTCTGGACGCATGGATGGCTGCCTGAATACCGGCAGGGCCTGCGCCGATAATAACAACATCATAGATCGAGTCTGACATCAGTTAATCTCCTGGGTTACATATCTATATTAAAATATTAAATAAAGTTTAACTTAATTATAAGTGCTATCCTGTTTGCCGATTTTATTGACAATTTATGTACACTATCCTAAGTTCGAGGTCGACAAAATTATGGGAATCAGTTATACAAAAAGATTACTATGTTAACATTCTCCCTGTCCTGTTCAACCGGTGAAAATGATGACACAGAAAAATGGTGTTGACTCCTGTTCCCTTGGCTCTGGTTCAACCGGTGAACCCTTTGCTAAACTACAGTTGCGGTGTCTTCTCTGCGGGGCAGCTGCCCGGCTGGAAGGACGCTGAAGTAATGCCAGGGTCGCCTGCACGGAGTGCGGGCAGGAATTGCCTGCATCTGCCTATGAAGACCAGATTGAGGCCTGGAAGGACCAGGTAATCAGTCAGTTGGCCTCCCCTTGACAGAACACATAAAAGTAAGGATTTGAATTCGTGAGTTTTTCTTTTTTTGGTATGATGGCTGGCGCGGGCCTCATGGTCAAGCTTGTCATGATTACCCTTTTAATCTTTTCCGTTGTTTCATGGTGGATTATCATTATGAAGCAGATGCTGTTTAAACGGGTCCGTAATACCTCCGAGGAGTTTCTCACCCGGTTTTGGGAGAGTAAAACCTTAAACGATGCCTATGAATCTGCAAAGGAGTATACTCGAAGCCCGGAAGCTGCTGTTTTTGTGTCCGGTTTTAACGAACTGCGTAAAATCAGTGCTGCTCGCGGTAGCGAGACAAATCCTGAAAACCTGCAAATGCGGCTTGCCACCATGGAAAACCTTAAGCGGGCAGTTCGAAAGGCACAAATCATCGAGTCCGACCGATTAGAACGATCCCTTGCTTTTCTGGCAACTACAGGTAGCGCAACCCCGTTTATAGGTCTGTTTGGTACTGTATGGGGTATTTTGACCTCGTTTCAAGAAATTGGAATCCGCGGATCAGCCTCCCTTGCCGTTGTAGCACCAGGTATTTCCGAGGCCCTGGTGGCAACTGCTGCCGGTCTTGCTGTAGCAATTCCTGCTGTTGTTTTTTACAACTTTTATTCAAACAAACTGGTTGGTTTTGAATCGGATATTGACAACTTTTCCTCTGATTTCCTGAACCTGATTGAACGTGATATTCTTTCAAAAGGATAAAGGGCAGGGGGTTAGGGAAAAGGGATTAGGGATTAGCGAAGAGTTTGGCGCCTACGGCGCAGGAAAAGAGAATAGCAACAGATTTTTTTTCAACCGTAAACCGTAAACCGTAAACCGTTATTTTATATGGGACCAACAGGTGGCAGAGGTCGGCGAGGCCTGGTATCAGATATTAATGTGACTCCGCTTGTCGATGTCATGCTGGTGCTGTTGATTATTTTTATGGTCACCGCACCCATGATGACCCAGGGACTCGAGGTAAACCTGCCCAAGACCACTACCAAGTCGCTTCGCCAGCAGGAAGAACCGTTGATGGTCTCGATAAATAAGGAAGGGGTTATTTTTCTTGGCAAGGTTCCGGTGGCCTTATCGCTTTTGCGTCAACAGTTGCGTGGTGTGCCGGAAGAGAAGAAAAAAGAACCAATTTACCTGCGGGCAGACGAAGCAGTCCCGTACGGAACAGTGGTGAAGACCATGGCGGAAATAAAACTGGCCGGTTTTGAGAAACTGGGCATGATAACCATGCCCGAAGAAAAGAAAAACTGATAGGGCGTACAAGGCAAGTTGGACGGGATACAATTCAACGAAAAGGATTTTTTTCAGGAGCAGCAGGAACAGGACCGGTGCTGGAAATGGCCGCTTAACCTGGCTATTGTCCTTCATGTTGTTGTCTTTGCCGCATCTATTATTTTGCCGGAATTGATTGACCGGAGGCCATTGTTAGATAATGTTGTAACCGTGGACCTGGTTTCCATGCCCGAACCGGCAGCGGTTCCTCCGGCATCGGCAAAAACGGTGGCCAAGCCACCGGAACTGATTACACCGGCAAAAGTACCTGAACCTGCGCCTGAACCGGAGGTCGCAGAGGTTTCAGTGGCTCCTGAGCCTGAAGTTGCTCCCGAGCCCTCAGCACCCGCAAAACCGATTTCGCTTAAGCCTTTGAAACGAAAGATCAGGAAGGCAAAGGATACCCGGCTTGCCGAGGAAAAGGAACGGGAGCGGCGGGCAAAGACGTTACGAAAAGAAACGCTGGACCGGAAAAAAGCGGAACAGGCAAAGAAACGGGCAGAAAAATTAAGGCGGCAAAAAGCCTTGGCTGAGGCCAGACGTGCGGAGCAGGAAGCCGATCGGGCCGTTACC
>JAYEKB010000403.1:0-7807 GCA_034660835.1 Thermodesulfobacteriota bacterium | reverse complement strand
ACGCGTAGGGTGGGTAAGCCGAAGGCGCATCCACCAACAGGCATCATTGGTGGATGCGCCTTCGGCTTATCCACCCTACTTTTGTCCAATAAATCGACTCCTTTTTCTTGTCGTTTACGATGTCTGTTATATATTTATGGATATGCCAGGTTGGGTTAAACGACTTCACATCACCCGTGTTTATTTGTCTTCATCCGCGATTAAAGGCGAGTCTTACTTGCGCCTGTGTTGGTAATGTAGACATCAAAGCGGATAGTTTTCCCGCTGAGCGAGTGGGAAGGAAGCGTCCTCCCAAGAAAGGCCGCTTTGCGAGGGCGCTTGACCACAACTCTTTTTGCTGCTGTTGCCAGTGCTGCAGCCATAAGTTTCTCACCAGATGAATTATCCGTCACCAGCATCTGCAGCATCTGAAGTTCTTTTTTTACCTGGGCTGATTTCCGTCGTTCGGGAAACATGGGGTCCAGATAGACGACATCCACCCGCTGTCCGCTTTGTTGTATTTCCTGAAGAGCAGTAACAGTATCACAGGCAGTCAATCGGATACGTTGGGCAATTTCTGATGTTTCGGGATGATCAAGGGCACGCTTCAGGCCATCAGAGAGCAGGGCTGCTATAACCGGTTCCCGTTCAAATACCTCTATCCGGCATCCTGCAACAGCCAGAATAAAACAATCCCTGCCCAGGCCGCCGGTCCCATCGATAACAGTAGGCGGCGCACCTCCCTTGAAACCTATGGCCCGAATCAGCATTTCCTGTTTTTGCTGCCGTCTGCGAAATGCGGCTTTTCCCCTGGTGAACTCGACTCTAACCGACCCGGCAAGGTTGGGATCATTGGGTTTAACGAGCTCAAGCCCATTGCCGGTGTATCTCAGCAGCATATGGTGGGAATCACCAGGCCCGGCCATTGGCAGGTCAAGTTCTGCCGCCAGTTTTTCAGCCTCTGCAATCCGTTTCGGGTCAAGGGTCGTAACAGCAATATCAGGGTTCGACATTACAGGGGAATCTCCTGTTGTAAAGGTAGCCTGATTGTCTTTGTTCGTTGATATTTCATGACGTGCAATGTATCATGAAACAATAAAAAAGGTAAAGTAAGGAAGAATAATGAGTAAACCAGATCCCAGGGTGATTGCGGTTATTCCAGCCCGTTATCACTCCAATCGTTTTGAAGGAAAGCCGCTGGCCCTGATTAACGGTAAACCCATGATCCAGCATGTCGTTGAGCGGGCCATGCAGGTGAAGCTGCTGTCCGGGGTCGTGGTGGCTACTGATGATGACCTCATTGCCGAAGCGGTTACCTCATTTGGGGGAGAAGTGGTCATGACCAGGTCTGATCATGCCTCGGGTACGGACCGGCTGGCCGAGGCTGCGGAACTGTTGGACATTGAAGAGCATGATGTTGTCGTCAACATCCAGGGTGACCAGCCGTTGTTTCCGGTTGAGGTTGTAGAACAGGTTGCAGGACCCCTGCTTAACGATCCGGCTCTGCCTATGGCCACCTTGATCTACAAGATCATCCGGCCGGAAGAAATCAACGATCCCAACCATGTCAAAACCGTGTTTGACTGCAACGGAAATGCACTTTATTTTTCACGCTCGCCTATCCCTTTCCAGCGTAATCCGGAAGAATCTATCCAACCGACTTATTATAAACACCTTGGGTTTTATGCCTACCGCAAGGGATTCCTGCTCACTTTCGTGGCTCTGCCGGAAGGGGAGTGGGAACGGTTTGAAAAGCTTGAACAGTTGCGGGCCCTGGAGTATGGCTATACTATTCGGGTTGTGCTGACCGAACATGATTCAATTGAAGTTGATACTCCACAAGACGCGAAACGGGTGGAAGAAATGATACGTAACCAATCACGGGGTTCATAACACTGTGTTATCGCGACATCGAACCTGTAATCGATCAGGGGTACCGTAGATTCGTGCAGGCACGACTGGGCCCGCTATAGCCCCCCTCTATGCGTGCAGTCGTGACCGTGCGAATATGCGGTGCCCCTGATCGATTACAATGATACGCTCCGGCAGCAGTCAGTAGGCTGCAGGAATTTTACTAATGAATTCAGGAGGAATACAATGAAGAAAAAAATCACCATTATTGGTGCCGGCAATGTTGGTGCTACTGCTGCCCATTGGGCCCTGGCTCGTAAACTTGGCAATATTGTGCTGCTTGATGTCATGGAGGGAATTCCCCAGGGCAAGGCCCTTGATCTCTGGCAGTCCGGACCGCTGGATTCCTATGCCGGTACTGTAATTGGATCCAATGATTATGCTGATTCAGCGGATTCGGATGTGGTAATCATCTCCGCAGGCCTGGCCCGTAAACCCGGAATGTCCCGTGATGATCTGCTGGCAAAAAACGTGGCCATTGTCAAATCCTGTGCTGAGCAAGCGGTCAAACACTCTCCAAACTGTTTTATGATTGTAGTCACCAATCCTATTGATGCCATGGTCCATACCGCGTTCAAGGTTTCCGGACTTGATAAAAGCCGGATTATAGGCATGGCAGGAGTTCTTGATACAGCTCGTTACCGGACATTCTTAGCTGATGCCATTGGAGTTGCAGCGGCCGATGTCAATGCACTGGTCATGGGGATTCACGGCGATAAGATGCTGCCCATGGTCAGGCTGGCTAATGTGGGCGGGGTTCCAATCACAGAATTGCTGACAAAAGAGAAGATCGCAGAGATTGTCAAGCGGACCCAGGTGGGTGGGATGGAGATCGTCAATCATTTAAAGACCGGCAGTGCCTTTTTTACACCAGGTCTGGCAGCTGTTGAAATGGCAGAAGCCGTACTGAATGATACCAAAAATGTCATGCCCTGTGCCGCCTATCTTGAAGGTGAATTCGGTATTGACGGTTATTTTCTGGGCGTTCCGGTTGTGCTCGGAGATAAGGGTGTGGAACGTATCCTTGATTTTGAGCTCACAGAAGACGAAAAAACTGCACTTGAAGATTCTGTGGCGGCTGTATCAAAACAGATGGAAGCAACGGGATTATAAGTGCTGGTTAGGCGGAAAGCAACAGGTTCAAAACGGTTTTTCTCCGCCTGACAACGGACACTGTAGATGGTGCGCAATAATACAAAGTCCCTGCAGCAACTGCTGCAGGGACTTACAAAAAAAGAACTCAGTCCCCTGGATTTTCTGGCCAAGGGCAGCATGACGGAACGGGTCATCTCTCTTGTTCTTGGAGAAGTTGTTCCGCCGGGAACTCCCGGTCTCAACAGAGAATGGCAGCAATTAAGTGCCGGACTGCGTGATTTTGATGTAAGTGATCTCAATGTTGTTGTACTCGGTGGTGGTACCGGCCTGTCCAACATTATCGGAGGAGATTCCAGACGTCCTGAGTGGCGGCATACGCCATTTTCCGGTTTAAAAGAAGTTTTTCCAAACCTGCATTCCATTGTCTGCGTCACCGATGACGGCGGCTCAACAGGTGAACTATTAAAGGATTTTCCCCTGGTTGCCCTTGGAGACCTTCGCCATGTTTTGCTTTCCTACATCCGCGGAATAACCCTTAAAAAAAAATACCAGCTTGATGACCAGGCAGCCTTTGATGTTGCTGCCGGGCTGCACACCCTTTTTAATTATCGGTTTATTTCTCCACCGGCCTCTGCAAAACAACTGCTGGCAGACAGTATGGCCGACCTGGATATGTTTCCTGAGTCTCTGGCCGATTATCTCTATGAACTGGTAAGCAGCCTGTTCAGTGATCAGCGTATGACCCGGGCCCTGAAGCGGCCTCAATGCCTGGGCAACCTGCTCCTGGCTGCTGCCATTTATGCAAATCTGCCTACCTCTTTTGCTGCGCTTGATTCCGCAGCAAGTCGGAAACAGGTCCAGGCGGCAACCATGAAAGGGCTTTCCGAGCTCTCCCTGGCCATTGGTGCAGGACCTAAGTCTGTGTTTCCCTGTACAACAACCCCTGCCCAGCTCCAGGTATTGTATGCAAATGGTGTTCTGGTGACCAGTGAGTGCAAGTCCGGTTCAGCCAAGCGAGGGTATCCGGTGGGCCGTGCTGTGGTAGAATTCTCAGATGATCCCCTGCTGCCGGATGAGATTAAAGAACTTATCCGCAAGGCTGATGTCATTATCATGGCGCCGGGCAGCCTCTACTCCTCTATTATCCCGATTCTGCAGGTTCCGGGACTTGCAGAACTGATCAGGAAAAACAAGGCCGCCCTCAAGCTGCTGGTTGCAAACATCTGGGTGCAAAAGGGTGAAACTGATGCCACCCGGGATGCTCCTGAGCGAAAGTTTCAAGTTTCAGACCTTATTCTTGCCTATGATCACAATATTTCCGGTGGCATTCAGGGGTTGTTTTCCCACGTTTTGACCCTGGATTTGGCCGATATTCCGGGCTCGGTACTGCAGAACTATGCCATTGAAGAAAAAGTACCTATCTACCTTGATCACAGCCGGGTACGTGAACTCGGTCTTGAGCCTGTAAAAGCATACATCTTTTCACGGGAACTCCTCCAGCAGCGAGGCGTTATCCAGCACGACCCGGCGTCGCTCTCCTTAGTTGTGAAGGTATTATATGGATTGCGTACCAGCGGATTCCTCCCTATACCCCCAGACAATGAACTGCTGCCTTTTTCCCAAAAATTTTCTGCCAATGTTCGCAGCGATCACATGATACCGTGCCTGCGCTACGAGGAGATACGAAAAAAGCTTGAGACAATTAATTTCAAGCTTCTCGACATAGAATTTAGTCATGCACAAGATATGTCAACCGATACCCGGCAGCGTTTGTTTGAGCGCATTGTCGAGATAATCTGGTGTCATCCTGACATTCATCCGAATCATCTTAAATTTATTTCCGGTGTATGCCTGATCGACAGCAACTCCTGGAAACGATGCCAGGAATGGGATAATGTTTTTTCTTTTTATGATCCCAAGGACGGATATGTTAAGATTCGCCGGGATCAGTCGGAGGATCTTAATCGGTTGGAGATGGCTTTCCTGGTCGGCCTGGGGCAGTCTCTGCTGGGCAATTATGCCGAGGAAAAACGATTGGAAGACATATCTTTCCAAGGCGGCAATGTGGGCCGGATCTACTGTCTGACCGTCAGGCAGGAGCATCGGCTTTCCTGTTTTTTTTCAGCAGCGGAACTTGATGTTTTCCTGCAACTGTGCCGGATGTACCCATCACTCGAGCTGGAACGATTCTATACCCGTATGGTGGGTGGGGAAGAGGGGTTCACGCCGCCGGGTCTTTTGTTTGGGCTTTTTTTTGCCTGGTATCTGGATAATCGATTTGCCCCCAACATTGATTATAAGATGTCAATTATGAAGCATGAGTTATCCTATCTGATTCCGGAACAGGTCAGGATCGTCGGCAGACGGGAGCAGCTGATTCGTTTTTTCAGAGAAAATGTTTTTCGCCGGCAACTGCCGCTAATCAAGTTATCAACTTGACCATGACCTCGAACACGACAAGAATAATCGCCTCTGGAAGCGGAAAGCCTGTAACGGGTAAAGAAACTGCACCGACGAACACCCTGATTGAGGAGCTGAACAGGAAAATTTCCCGTGAGATCTATCTACGAAAATCAATAAAAAAAACGCGGCAAAATTCGCTGCTTAAGGAATGGCAATCTGTCTTTGACGCCCTCAACGAACCGGTCATTATTCTGGATAAGAACCGTGTTGCAGTCAAGGCTAATCAAGGTGCCTATGAACTGCTATCTACAGAAGATGAAGATATTCTCGGTCAAAAATGTTATCAACTTTTTTTCGGTAGTCTTTCCCCCTGCACAGACTGTTTGGTGCAGTCTGAGCATCCAAACTGCAGAAAACATGAGATGGAGGTGGAAGACCGGTTTTCAGGCAAGATCCTCCGGGTTACCTGCACCCCGATGTTTCAGAAAACTGAGTTGGTCGGCTATGTCCTTTCTGTTCTTGATATCAGCCTTCAGCGAAATCTGGAAAAGCAACTGATCTGGGCCCAGAAAATGGAAGCTATTGCTACTCTTGCCGGAGGCATAGCCCATGACTTTAATAATATTTTAGGAGCAATCCTGGGCAATGCCGACCTGCTTCTCTACCGCTTGCCTGACCACGACAATCAAATTAATGGAGAACAGGGTCAGCTGGGCATTGAGGACATTAAGAACCATCTTGGTGCAATTCAGAAAGCCGGACTGAGGGCCAAAGATTTAGTGAGCCAGATTCTTGCCTTCAGCAGACAAACTGCAACCAGTCGCAGGGAAGTTATCATCACTCCGGTGGTCAAAGAGGCAGTAAAATTACTCCAGTCTTCTTTGCCTGCAACCATTGAACTGCATGTGGATCTTGCCGGGGATATCGGCTTTGTTTTTGCCGATCCCACCCAAGTGCATCAAGTTTTGATGAATCTTTGTACCAATGCTGTTGATGCCCTTATTAACCAGCATGGCCGGATTACAATTTCTTTGCATGAGACAAAGATCGGTCCCCGTGGGAAGAAGCCATCCATTGAGCTGAAAAATGGTGAATACGTTACACTCTCTGTGCGTGATAATGGTATCGGTATGACCGACGATATTATGGAGCGAATATTTGATCCTTTTTTTACCACACGCCAGGTGGGCGAGGGAACAGGAATGGGCTTGGCGGTCCTGCATGGTATTGTCGCGGCCCATAATGGTGTCATTGATGTCAGCTCGGAGCCGGGTAAAGGTTCTATCTTTACGGTTTACTTTCCTAAAATAGTGGTCCGGGAAGACAGTAACGAAAAAGATTCACTGAGCAACCTGCCCAAAGGTTCAGAGACCATTATTTTTGCCGATGATGAGGAAGATATTGTGAAAATGCATACCGAGATGTTAGAATATTTAGGGTATACAGTCATTCCGGCAGCCAACGGTGAACAGGTACTCTCATACCTGGAAAACCATTTGCAGGAGGTCGATCTGGTCATTACGGATCAGACTATGCCGAAAATGACCGGCCTTGCACTCGCGGACAAAATTCACGGTCTGCGCAGTGACCTGCCGATAATTCTCTGTTCAGGATATAGCGAAACAGTTTTTGATAAAGCGACCAGACAGGCAGGAATTGATAAATTTCTTGCCAAACCTTTGAAGATGAAAGATCTTGCTGTAACGATTCAACAAGTCTTTTTTGAGACTAAGTAGATATGCGGATACTTGTTATAGATGATGATGAACAGATGCTAGTCCTTTTGCAGCAGGCAATGCAATGGGCGGGCTTTGAAGTCATGGCGGCTGAAAATGGTCGTAAGGGACAGCAACTGTTTGAAGAACAACCTGCCGACCTGATCATCACCGATCTGATCATGCCTGAACAGGAAGGGTTGGAGACTATTCGCAGCCTGAAGCAAGGGTATCCGAAAGTAAAGATAATCGCAATTTCCGGTGGCGGCCGAATAGGTCCGGAGGCCTACCTGCCTGCTGCCATGGAGCTCGGAGCCGACCGAATCTTTGCCAAACCCTTTGATGTCAAGGAACTGATCTCTGCCGTCCGGGAGTTGCTTGGCAACGACTGACCCAGGGGCATAGCAGTGGATAAGGGAGTATCGAATAGCTGCATGAATTTGAGTGTCTATTGGGAGGGTAGAATCTTCACCTGATCCGTTTGCTGCCACCCTGTACTACACTGATTCAGTTTGGCAAACTTGAGATTGTATTACAGCTTATTTTACTGTCCCAGAAGAAGAATCACGATCGAACAGGTTAGCCCGCATATTTCATGAACACTTTGCTCATTTTAAGGTAACCTCTGTAAATCATATGATAAAATTGCGCATTATTCCCTACTTTAAATTTGCAAAGTGTTCACCGAAGGCAAGCCGATGCGA
>JAYEKB010000402.1:0-7838 GCA_034660835.1 Thermodesulfobacteriota bacterium | reverse complement strand
TGCTACCCTCCTGCTGCCGGAGACTAATGTGGGCGGGTACTTGAATACCAGTCTGGATCTGGTGGCCAATTTTATCGGTGCCACAGCGGCCGCAGTGCTGATCTGGTATTTCGAGGGCCGTACAAATTCTGATGGATAGAGTTACACTGTCTACGGTTCCCGGTCAGGCTATGGCGATCTGGAAGAGTGTTTGCATTAACTTATTGTGATCAATTATCAAACTCCTCTGAAACAAAGATTTTCATTGATTGCAAAAAAAATAACAGGCCGTTTTGTAGAGCCATAACAGCAAGGACTCACCAGGTAACATGCTGGTATCGCAGGGATGCATAACTGAACCTCACAAGGTTGGGTTAAGCATTTTCCCGAGCAGATCGATGGCCTGTACAGGTATGCCGAGGTCTTTGAGGCAAAAAGGGATAACCTGAAACCTCTGAATATTATCGGAAGACGGAAGAATTTGCCAAACGGGAGGAAGGCTTTGGAAAGGAGTCTGTGGAATTCTTTATGAAGAAGGCAAAAAAGCTTGCCAAGGGAGAGGAAAAATAATTCCTTTTCTTTTACCGTTTCCAGCAAACCACCGGTGGAAGAATCAGGCATATTTAACCGGTATTTTGTTTTTTATTGTGACTGACAACACCAATTGGTATGATTAAATATATTGGGTATTATAGGGGGAGGATTATGCCTTTGTAATGCCCCTGCTCAATCACTTAGTGAAATACTATGTAAGACGACATCAATACTGTACAGCAGTAAGGCAAAATTTTGTTATCCTGAATTATCATAATGACGTTTAACGTATAAATTCGCTAATCAGATAGATGATGTACAACTCGTCCTCAATATCTTACCCACAATGCACGCAAGGTTATATCGTCTCCGTGCGGGGTAATGTGGTCGATGTACACTTCCCCTCACCCCTGCCTGCTCACCGTCATGCGTTACTGGCCAGTAACAAAGGTACAGTTATGCTTGAGGTCCAGACTCATATCGATACCGATACGGTACGCTGTATCGCGCTGACTTCAACTCAGGGTCTAGCCCGGGGCACCGCAGTCACAGATACAGGCGGTCCGCTGGCTTTTCCCGTCGGCGATGAACTGCTGGGACGGATGCTCAATGTTTCCGGTGAAGCCGTAGACGATGGAGGGCCGCTGCATACCGATCATCGCCGCTCCATCCATCAGCCCCCTCTACCGCTGGCCCAACGGGTTATCCGGCGCGAGATTTTTACCACCGGCATTAAGGCCATTGATCTGCTCGCTCCCCTGGAACGAGGTGGCAAAACCGGTCTGTTCGGTGGCGCGGGTGTTGGTAAAACGGTACTCATCACAGAGCTGATCAATAATACGGTAGGTCATTACCAGGGTATCAGCCTGTTCTGCGGTATCGGTGAACGCTGCCGCGAGGCCGAAGAACTCTACCGGGCAATGAAAAAAGCAGGTGTTCTGAAAAATACCGCCATGGTCTTTGGACAGATGAATGAACCACCCGGCGCCCGTTTTCGAGTGGGCCATGCTGCTCTGACTTTGGCCGAATATTTCAGGGATACAGCCAAACGCGACGTGCTGCTGATGATCGACAACATCTTCCGCTTTGTACAAGCCGGGGCCGAGGTCTCCGGTCTGATGGGGCGTATCCCGTCACGTATGGGTTATCAGCCAACGCTGGCCTCCGAGCTGGCGGAATTAGAGGAACGTATCTGCAGTTCGGTTTCTGCCTCCATCACGTCGGTACAGGCCGTATACGTGCCTGCCGATGATCTGACAGACCCCTCTGCTACACATACCTTCGCCCATCTCTCCGCTTCCATTGTATTATCCCGGAAACGTGCCTCTCAGGGGTTCTATCCGGCCGTGGATTCCCTACGTTCCAACTCCAAGATGCTCAATCCCGCCGTGGTGGGCCGTCGCCATTTCGAAGTGGCTCAGGCGGTGCGCAGCACTTTGGCCGAGTACGAAGAACTCAAGGACATCATCGCCATGTTGGGGCTGGAAGAGTTATCCACCCCGGACCGCCATACCGTGAGCCGGGCCCGTCGCCTGGAACGGTTTCTGACCCAACCCTTTCACACCACCAAACAGTTCACCGGCCATGAAGGACGCACGGTGTCGCTGAACGAGACCATTGACGGCTGTGAGCGCATCCTGGCAGATGAATTCGAGGATCTGCCTGAGCGCAGCCTCTATATGATTGGCGCTGTGGAGGAGGCGGAAACGTGAATACCATGACTTTGAAGGTGATGCTCCCAACCGAATTCCTGCTCGAAGAGCCGGTTGTCAAGGTGATTGCTGAAGCGGAAAACGGCAGCTTCTGTCTGCTGCCACGCCATATCGATTTTACCGCCGCACTAGTGCCGGGCATCCTCTTGTTTACCGATCCCGACGGCATGGAACAGTATGCAGCCCTGGACAACAGCATCCTGGTTAAATGCGGAGGTGAGGTGCTCATCTCCGCATTCAACGGCGTACTCGGAGAGGATCTGACCCAGCTCCGCCACCTGGTAGCGGAACGCTTTATCATTTTGGACGAGCAGCAACGCACTGCCCGCAGTGCCTTGGCGCGCCTGGAGGCAGGCGTAGTGCGCCGTTTCATGGAGGTGGAAGAACAGCGTCATGGCTGAACATAAATCCGCACAAAACAAACAGTTCGAACAAGCGGTGGGACGCAAGGCTGAACGTAAGCTGCAATCCCGTAGGGAGAAGGAGCGCCCCGTCTGGTTCGGCCTGGGAATGTTCGGGCTGGTCGGTTGGGCGGTGGCCGTCCCTACCCTGCTTGGAATCGCGCTGGGATTGTGGATCGACGGGCGCTGGCCCGGGAGAGTTTCCTGGACTCTGAATCTACTCATCATCGGCGTCTTCATCGGTTGCCTCAATGCCTGGTATTGGGTCAGCAAGGAGAGCAGGCATGACTGAAGTGGCCGGCCAACTCCCTCTGGTTGCGAACATCCTCATTACCTTGATCGGTCCGACGATTACCCACCGGGTCCTGATCCATGTAGGGGATGCCAGGCGTGCTTGATCCTGCAACCATGATATGGTTGCTGCCTGTGACTGGAGGATTTGCAACAGGTGTTGGCCTGGGGCTGATCTACTTCCTCGGCTTGTGGGCAACCATCAGGCAGCTGGCACAACGGCAACACACCGGCCTGTGGATGATGACCAGCCTGGTGCTACGCTTGGGTCTTGTGCTGACAGGATTCTATTTTCTCATGGGTACGGCAGGCTGGCAGGGGTTGCTGGCTGCCTTGCTTGGATTTTCTCTGGTACGTCTGATACTCACCCGTTGGTTGAGGCCCATATCGCGAGCAAACGGAAAACAAACATGAATATCTCACCCGACAACATCGTGCTTTGGCAATGGGATTCTTTTCATCTCAGCGCCACCATCGCCTTTACCTGGCTGGTGATGTTATTGCTGGCCGGCGGCTCCTGGCTGATCACTCGCCGACTTTCCACCGGCGTCGAGATTCCACACTGGCAGAATCTGCTGGAGGTGCTGGTGACCGGCATACGTGATCAGATCCGTGAGACGAGCCGGCAGGAACCCGGTCTCTATCTACCCTTTGTCGGCACCCTGTTTCTGTTCATTCTCACTGCCAACCTGCTGGCAGTGGTACCAGGGTTCATTCCACCCACCGGCTCGCTCTCCACGACTACGGCCCTGGCCATCTGTGTCTTTGTCGCGGTTCCTCTGTTCGGCATCGCCCATGAAGGGCCGCTAAACTATCTCAAGCACTATATCCGTCCCACCCCACTGATGTTGCCCTTCAATGTAATCGGTGAATTCACCCGCACCATTGCCCTGTCGGTACGCCTGTATGGCAATATCATGAGTGGTACGGTAATTGTCGGGATTCTGCTCAGTTTGACACCCTTTTTCTTTCCCATTATCATGCAGCTATTGGGATTGATCACTGGTGCCATCCAGGCGTACATTTTCGCTATCCTGGCTATGGTCTACATCGCTTCCGCTACCGCGGCTCACCAAGATGAGTCGAATTCATCAAACAACAAAACTAAAACCAACAAACTCAAACAAGGAGAAATGCATGGAGAGTCATAGCCTGATCGCCATGGTATCCATCATCACCGCCGGTCTGACAATCGCCATCGGCTCGGTGGGGCCGGCTCTTGGTGAGGCTCGTGCCGTTGCCCAGGCATTGAGCGCCATCGCCCAACAACCGGACGAATCCGGTACCATCACCCGTACTCTGTTTGTGGGGCTGGCCATGATCGAATCCACTGCCATTTACTGCTTTGTTGTAGCCATGATCCTGATCTTCGCTAATCCTTTCTGGGATCACGCTAAAACTGCAGCGGGGGGCTGAGATGCAGATCGACTGGCTGACGGTCATTGCTCAGATCGTCAACTTCCTGATCCTGGTTTGGTTGCTCAAGCGTTTTCTCTACCGACCTGTGATTAAGGCCATGGAGCGACGCGAACAACGCATCGCCAGCCGTCTGCAAGAGGCCCAACAGCGCGAACAGGCTGCCGGGGAAAAGGTACAGGAGTACGAGGCCAGGCGATTGGAACTGGAGCAAACGCGTCAACAACGGCTCAACGAAACCGAAGAAGCTGCAGAGGAAAAACGCAAGGCCCTGTTGGAAAAAGCTCGCGAGGAGACGGCTAATAAACGCAGCCAATGGCAGGCACAGGTAGAACAGGAACAACAGCATTTTCTTAAGGAATTACGCAATTATTCCATAGAGGCCATCCAACAGATCGGCCGGCGAACATTGGTCGACCTGGCGAATTCCGACCTGGAAACGCAGATTATCCAGGTTTTTCTACAGCGTCTGAAATCCATGGATAACGCGACCCGAAAAACCCTGCACCATACACAAGGCCCTATCCGTGTTAATAGCGCTTTTGATCTCGATACCTCCACAAAGGGGCGTATTACCCGCGCTATCCATGAGCAGATCGACGAATCGGTCGAGGTGAAGTACGGCCGGTCAACGAATTTGTTGTGTGGCATTGAGCTTAAGGCCGGTGACCACCAGATCGGGTGGACCCTGGCCAATCACCTGGATCATCTGGACGAACTTATGGAAAAAGCCTTTAAAAACTGATGAACGATAGCCTGCTGAGTAAGTCCCTTGCCCAAGTAGAGTCGGTGGTGGAAAAAGCCATCACCGGTCCGGCTCCTGAATTACGGCTTACCGAGACCGGCACCATCATCCACACCGGTGGTGGTATCGCACGAGTCCGGGGGTTGCACTCTGCCCGCGCCGAGGAACTACTCATTTTTCCGGGGGGTGTGCCCGGAATCGCCCTTGATCTCACCCCCAACGAAATCGGCGTAATACTGATGGGTGATGATCCAGGTATTGCAGCCGGCGAAGAGGTTCACGCTACCGGCCGTATCGCCGACACTCCGGTGGGCAAGAGCCTGCTTGGCCGGGTACTGAACGCCACCGGTCGGGTTCTGGATGGCGGGGCGCCGCTGGAAATCAATGAAAGATTTCCCATGGAGCGGCAAGCCCCTGCCATCATGGACCGGGCGCCGGTCACTGTACCCTTGCAGACCGGCATTAAATCGATAGACACCCTCATCCCCATTGGCCGCGGTCAGCGCGAACTCATCCTAGGCGACCGCCAAACCGGTAAGACTGCAGTGGCGCTGGATACCATCATCAACCAGCGGAATAAAAATGTAATCTGCATCTACTGCGCAATCGGTCAGCGAGGTACAGCCGTGGCCCGTGTAGTAGAGACTCTGCGCGATCAGGATGTTCTGGATCAGACCATTATCGTGGTGGCCTCCGGGGAGGACCCACCAGGACTGCAGTTCATGACCCCTTACGCTGCCACCAGCATGGCGGAGTGGTTCAGGGATCAAGGTCGCGATGTGCTTATCGTGTATGATGACCTGACCCGGCACGCCCGCGTCTACCGTGAACTTTCACTGCTGTTGCGCCGCCCACCAGGCAGGGAAGCATTTCCAGGTGACATCTTCTACATTCATTCGCGCATGCTGGAGCGCGCCACCCACCTCAAGAAAAAACTCGGTGGTGGTTCCCTCACAGCCCTGCCCATCGTGGAAACCCAGGCCGAGGATATCTCCGCCTATATCCCGACCAATCTGGTCTCCATTACCGACGGCCAGATCTACCTGTCACCAACAATGTTCCGCAAGGGGCTGCTGCCGGCTGTGGACGTGGGAAAATCGGTCTCCCGGGTAGGGGGCAAGACCCAGTTGTCCGCCTACCGAGAAGTTGCAGGGGATCTGCGACTGGCCTACTCCCAGTTCGAAGAGCTGGAGACCTTTGCCCGTTTTGCCACCCGCCTGGACGAAGAAACCCGTGCCACTATCGAACGGGGCCGGCGTGTACGTGAAGTACTCAAGCAGCAGGAACAGCAGCCACTCACCGTCACCGAGCAGATCGCCATTCTCAAGGCAGTGACCGACGGACTTTTCGACGACTTTGAGTTGGATCAAATCGCGGGGGTAGAGCAGACCATTCGAGAGGCCGTGACCGAAAAGCTGGAACAGATCGGCAATAAAATCGAGACCGACGAGTCTCTCTCCGATGAAGATTGGAATCGGTTCATGCAGGTACTGAACGAAGCGGTTGAGGATTACAGAATCAAGAATGGAAACACTTGAGCGGCTGAGACAACAACTGGATAGCTTCGGTGACCTGCGGGATATCGTCGGCACCATGAAAACATTGTCTGCAGCAAGCATTCATCAATACGAACAGGCAGTACGCTCTCTTGCCGACTATCGGCGCACTGTGGAACTGGGACTCCATATTGTTCTGCGTGAGAGTGAACCTCCCCCAATCCGGAAACATCGAAAGGACGACCATCTGGCCGCCGTGATTTTCGGAACCGACTATGGCCTGTGCGGCCGTTTTAACGAAGAAATCACCCAATATGCCCTGCAACGCCTGGATTCAATTCCCGCCCACCCCGAACGTAAAATATTCGTTGTAGGTATGCGCGCCACGGACCTTCTGGAAAGGGCCGGTCAGCCGGTCACAGAGGTACTCAACCTGCCCGGTGGCGCTAACCAGATTGGCGCCACCATACAGGAGATTCTTTTACACATTGATCACTGGCGCCAGGAACCCGGATTGGACCTACTCTACCTGTTCCACAACAGCCCCAGCGGGCGGTCTGCCTACCATGCAACCAGCTTCCCCCTCTTGCCTGTGCATTTGGAACGTTTTCACCGCTTGGAGAAAAGGGCCTGGCCCTCCCGTAACCTGTCTACCTATACCATGGACCGCCACAAGCTGTTCTCAGCTTTATTGCGCCAATACTTTTTCATTTCCTTGTTCCGTGCCTGCGCCGAATCCCAGGCAGCGGAACACGGCAGCCGCCTGGCGGCCATGCAGGCTGCAGAAAGAAACCTGAATGAGCGGATAGAAGAATTGATCGGACAATACCGCCGATCCCGCCAGGAAGCCATCACTACCGAATTGCTGGATGTCGTAACAGGGTTTGAGGCCGTGTCGGGCGAAGATCTTACAATTTAGGGTCTCAAAAAGAATAAATTGTCCCATAATGAGCAGGATATCAACCCGGACTCAAGGCGCAGATGAGGACGCATATCATCTGAATATTACAGAAAAGAATAATACTATAAAGGTGAAGAAGATGCAGCAGGGTTCCCCACATTATGACCGCTGTCTGGAAATACTGGGCAAGTCTCCGCTGTTTAGTAGTGTAAACGATGCCTTACTGAATGATATGTTACGGATATTCCATTACACGACTCGTGCTAAAGGCGAGATCGCTATTTCGCCGAAACAGGCCTCAGACCGTCTCTATCTCGTCATCAGTGGTCGCGCCAAGGTCGCCGTTTACAACCCGGACAATGG
>JAYEKB010000401.1:0-7863 GCA_034660835.1 Thermodesulfobacteriota bacterium | reverse complement strand
TTAACCCACATATTTCACAAGTCGAGGCGGCTGCAGATGCGCTGAGCGCAGGAGTAGGCAGGTAAGCGCAGACTCCGATAGTTGCCTATGCCTGCTCCTGCAGCGACAAAGCAGGTGCGGTCGCATCGGCTTGCCTTCGGTGAACACTTTGCAAATTTAAAGTAGGGAATAATGCGCAATTTTATCATATGATTTACAGAGGTTACCTTAAAAATGAGCAAAGTGTTCATGAAATATGCGGGTTAATCAACCTGTTCCGTAATCTGACCCCGGTCATCCAGGCGGCAAGCCTTCATGTATATATCGTGATAAAAGGTAAACCAGCAGTTCTTGCGACAATAGTGAGGGATCAGTTCCTGTTTCAGCCGGATAACTTCCATGGGAAAGTTGTCATAGGCCATGATCCACAGGGGATTGACATGGGTGTGGGTGGGAAAGAGATCGCCGAGATGGACAGCACATCCTTCTGAACCCCGGATCTCCACCAGCTGGTAGCCACGGGTATGGCCGCCGGTATGGCGGACCATGATATTGTCCACGACTTCTGCATCTCCGTCCACAAGTTCCAGCAGGCCGCTGCTGGCAAGTCCGGTGAAATTTTCCGGCCAGTAGGTGTGGGTAGAGCGGATATTTGGCTGCAGTACATCGTCCCATTCTTTTACCTGGATAATGTGTCTGGCCCCGGGAAAGGTGAGTTCGGGGTTCCCCTGGCTGCTTAGCATTACTACCCCGCCTGCATGGTCAAAGTCGCAGTGGGTAAGAATAACGGCATCAATATCCCGTCGGTCCAGACCAAGGGATTTCAGCTCATCAACAACCGCCCAGTCCCGGCAGACCCGAAAAATCTCTTTTTGTTTGTCTGTAAATTTATTGCCCAGACCGGTATCGATCAGAATATTGCTGCTTCCTGTCTGCACGAGCAGGGGTGCATTGAGCAGCCTGATGTTGTTGTTCTCATCCGCCGGATACTTCGTGTTCCACAACAACCTGGGCACGGCCCCGTACATGGTGCCGCCATCCAGTTCAAAGTCACCCCCGCAGAGCCAGGTGATTTTTGTATTTCCGAGTTGCAGGGATGAGTTCATAAATACTGATCCATTTTTCAGGTCCAAAGATGACTTACTCGCAACGAGTTAGATCTTTCGCTAATCTGTCATTCCCGCGCAGGTGGGAAGTAACTTCTCAATAAATGGTGGTAAAACTGTGACGCTCAGTAGGAGCCCTGTCCTCAGGGCGATAAAAATGCCAGCATAATGCTGTAAGCCAACAATCGCCCAGAGGACAGGGCTCCTACAAAACCTAGAGTTTTATTTTTCGTATTTCTTATTTCGTGCTTTCCGGTTTATCCTCGTCAGGGAAATTTTCTTTAATAAGGGTATACAGATAGTTGCTTGTTTCCCTGATAACCTTGACGCAGTTCGTATGGCGGGTACTGTCCGGGTCAGTATAGAACTGTTTAACCGCTGCGTGGTCGGTCCAATTCAGGCAGGCAATATCAGAACAGTTGGAGCCTCCGTATGGCTTGGTTATTTTTGAAAATTCCTTGACCATCCTGTAGCTGATTTTCCACATCAGTTTATGGTCGCGGGCCCGAGGTTCTGTTTTTCCCAGTGTATAACCGATAACTGCCAGAGCCCCTGAAAGCGTACCACAGATCTGGCCGCTGCTGCCCATGCCCCCGCCAAACGGGGCTACGGCCGCTATCAGTTCATCAGATGGCCCATCATCTTTAAATAACCTGGCGCACGCGCCAAGAATGGCCTGACTTCAGTGAAATCTCTCTAAAAAAAGTTCGGCAGCATGATCCGCCATTTTTTCCTGATCCGTCATTTTTTCCTCACGTTAAAATGTGGAATCGAAGTGATACATTGCTTTTGGTGGAGTGGATGTTACAACCAGACAACCATTGCCTCGTCCATCTTTCTGAAACCCTTGTTCCCGTAGATCGCCCTGCCCGCTTCACTGGCACTGAGCTGGACGCGCTTCAGACCGTTTGTCCGGCAATAGTCCAGCAAATGGTCAAGGATTGTCGATGCAATTCCCCGGCCCCGCATGGTCTTTATAGTGTACACACTATGCAGGAAACCGACCTCAAAGGATAGATCTTCGGGCACGGGAACTGTCTTAATAATGGAAACCGCTCCGCTGGCGATCGGTTCATCTTGGCATTCACCAATCCAGGCCACGCAGGAACCGTCTATCAGCTGTTGCTCAAGTTTAGATCGCTGTACAGCTTCAAGCTGCTTGAAATCGGGTGAAGGAGTTGAGCTTTCCATAAGCGACGGAAAGCTCACAAAACAGTCAGGCCCGGAGCAACAGCTGTCTTTTGGTCCATTATCACCTTCTACAGCACGCATTTCTTCAAACATGAGTCGGTGGTGGCTGGCAAGCAGGGGGATATCTGCCACTTCTGCACAGCGATACTTAATCTCTGTTACCATTGAAGGGTCCTGTATTCACCAAAAACATTACACCTAAATCCTTCTTGTTTGGTTATGGATTCACAGAAAAAAACGAATTCATGAATGGAAACTACCCGACTTGTACCCTTGCGGACAAGAAGAAAGATGAAATTTCGCTAACTGTTCAGTCTTGATCTGCTGCAGGAGATACCATACCCAAAAAACAAAAGTATTTTACAGCATCTGATAATGCAGTAAAGTTGTCTTTATGAACCTCTTTTCTTTTGCATTTATATTCGTTGGCAGTATCTGTTTTTCCCTTGGTTTCCTAGTGATGACGGTGTGCAGTTGGTTCGCGACCTTGTCGCCAAAGAGGTGCGGGTCGTGATAAAAACCAATTCACTGGCATCAACCAATTATGTGGCGGTGAGGTCACCCCGAGGGTGCTGCAAATCTTTTGCATACACCTTATAAGTAGCTAACTCTATATCGAAGTCTACGCCTATCTCCAGCTAAAAACATGCGCCATCCTACATTGTCTAAAAGTGAATACCGGGCAGACATTGATGGTTTACGGGCTCTGGCAGTCCTCTCTGTTTTTCTATACCATCTCCAGCCAAGCTTGCTTCCCGGAGGGTTTCTTGGTGTTGATGTCTTCTTTGTTATTTCGGGATATCTGATTACCGGTATTATTGTACGCAAAAATCACCTTCAAACATTTTCATTCATAAATTTTTATGCCCGGCGAGTAAAGCGTATTTTCCCTGCATTATTCGTAGTCCTTATATTATCGTCGATTACTGCTGTTTTTTTGTTGCTTCCTGATGCGTATGTCAATTTCATGAAGTCCGCCAGGTATGCTTCTTTGCAAATATCAAATTTTTTATTTTCCTGGGAAGTTGGTTACTTTAATGAAGGTTTTTCCGGGACGCCTCTTCTTCATACCTGGTCACTGGGAGTAGAAGAACAGTTCTATCTATTCTGGCCATTACTTATTTTTTTGTGCTTTTTGTTTCTCAATAGATCCAGGTACGTACTTCTCAATAATCCTCTCGGGATCGAAAAAAGAGGTGCTGTTGGTTCACAATCCATAGAAAAGGCTATGGACTATGATACTGGCCCTGTGGAAAATAAAGCGATTGCTGGAGTTTTTTTCCTGTTATTTCTCTTCTCAATTGCAGCCTGCTATATTCTCGCGGACAAAGATTATAACCTGGCCTTTTATATGTTTTATTCCCGAGGGTTTGAGTTTTGTATTGGTGGGTTTATTTCTTTGGGAATACTGTCTGTTCCCAAAACAAAAGGAGTAAATTGTTTAATCGGAGCGCTGGGAATCCTTTTGCTCTGCTATAGTATGTTATTTATCAGAGAAGAATACCTTGGAAGATCATTTTTACAATTTGGTGTACTTGTTCCATGTGTAGGGGCAGCTCTGATAATTCATGCTGATTGGAAGAAAGGTGTAATTAATCAAATTTTATCCACAACATTTCTGTCCCATGTCGGAAAGATTTCCTATTCACTTTACCTGTATCATTGGCCGGTAATTATTTTCTGGAGAATATTTTATAATGAAAGAGAGTTAGGCTGGATTGATTCTCTGGGTATTATCCTGATAACATTTATTCTATCAACCTTAAGTTATCGGTTTGTTGAGCAACCCGCAAGAAAATCCAAAGTTCCTGATTATGGAGTTCTTGTCTCAGCCATTATAATTATTATTGGCTTTTCAGTTATTTTCAACAACCTGGAACCATTTAGAAACGCTCCCTGGCGTATTACTCCATACGTAAATGAGCAGTCACATATTACAAAGCGATACAGCTCAGGTTGCAAGGCAATACTAAAAAACGGGGTGGAAATTTTTCAATGCGGGGACGACAGTGAGTCATCCCGCCCGATTATTGCTCTTGTGGGTGACAGTCATGCCCCTCATTTTTTGGATTCCACCTTATCCTGGGCAGAAAAGAACGGGTATGACGTAAAATATTTTGCAGTAGCCGGCTGCCCTATGCTCTTTGGTGATGTACGTATCAAGAGCCTGATTGAAGATGGGCATGGGAAACTCTGTGAAGACTCTGTGTCTCTATTTGAAACCCGGATCGTTAACGATCCAAGAGTGCGGATTATCCTGCTTGCTCAACGATTTGACCTCTTCCATAATGGCAAAGGGTACTTAGATGCAACAAGGAAGATTACATTTAAAGATTCAAACGGAAGGGTAGTTAAAGATCATACCGATTATTACAGGGATCAACTATCCTACACTGTCAAGATCATACAAAAAATGGGCAAAGAGCTGATCATACTTAAGCAGGTGCCCATATTTTCAAATATCGATGCGTGCACTTGGGAACCACGTTTAAAAAAACTATTCTCCCAAAAAAAAGTTTGCGACTACGACACAAATTTTACTAATAAATGGCAGCAACCAAGTATAGATTTTATCGATAATTTTTCAACAGAATACCGGATAGATGTCTTTGACCCTGCATCGTATATAGATAAACCACTCCAAGATGGGGTTATTCTCTACAAAGACAGTGACCATCTGAATGAGGATGGGAGTCAATTCTTAGTGCCATATTTTGACGAAGCAATGAATGCTATTATGGACCAAAAAAATTTACGCTAACTTTGAACCGTTGGGAACCTCCTTGTCCGGTACGGCAAGTACCACCGAGTTATCGTCCCGGTTAAAGCCGGTGATCAAACATTCCGACATGAAGGGGCCAATCTGCCTGGGCGGGAAATTAACCACCCCGATAACCTGTCTGCCTACGAGTTCCTGCACCGAATAAAGATCCGTGATCTGGGCACTTGATTTTTTTATGCCGATCTCTGCACCGAAATCAATCTGCAGTTTATAAGCGGGCTTACGGGCCTCTGGGAACTCTTCCGCCTTGACAATAGTGCCCACCCGTAATTCTACCCGGCTGAAATCATCCCAACTGATCTGCTCCATACCTGTAGCTGTTTAGGTTGCAGGTGTTCAGGCTGATAACAACCTGAACACCTGCAAGCCTGATCCTCAGTTGTTATTTTTCCGGGTAACCCATCTGTCTCAGGTACTCTGTAATTTCTTCAAGACAGGCTGGATCATCTATGGTGGATGGCATCCGGTATTCCTTCCCGGTAGAGATTGAACGCATAGTACCGCGCAGAATCTTGCCGGACCTGGTCTTGGGCAGACGAGCGACAATCGCTGTTTCACGGTAGCAGGCAATAGGACCGATCTGGCTGCGGACCATCTTGGCGAGATCGGTTTTCAACTCCTCCTCGTCACATTCCACACCCGCTTTGAGTACGACCAATCCCAGGGGTTTCTGGCCCTTGAGTGAATCATCAGTACCGAATACAGCACACTCCGCCACATGGACGTGGGTAGCGATGACCTCTTCCATGGCCCCGGTGGACAGCCGGTGACCGGCAATGTTGATGACATCATCAATGCGGCCCATGACAAACACATAACCATCCTCATCAATATAGCCGCCGTCACTGGTCTCGTAATAGCCGGGAAAAGCATCCATGTAAGATGAAACAAAACGCTCATCATTGCGCCAGAGGGTGACCAGGGTGCCGGGAGGCAGGGGCAGTTTAACTACGATATTACCCTCCTGGTTGGGGCCGAGCTCGTTACCCTCGTCATCCAGAATTTTTACGTCATAACCGGGAACCGGCATTGTGGGCGAACCGGGTTTTACCGGGAACTGTTCAATACCCATGGGGTTGGCCACAATAGCCCAGGCGGTTTCGGTCTGCCACCAGTGGTCGATAACCGGCACATCCAGCAGTTTTCGCGCCCAGTGGTAGGTATCCGGATCCAACCGTTCTCCGGCCAGGAACAGGGCTTCGTAGTTGGAAAGATCGTATTTTTTTAGCAGGACGCCATCGGGATCTTCTTTCTTGATAGCGCGGAATGCTGTTGGTGCTGTGAACATCACCTTGACCTTATGCTGCTCAATAACCCGCCAGAAAGCACCGGCGTCCGGGGTGCCGATCGGTTTTCCCTCGTAGACAATGGTGGTGCAGCCATACAGCAACGGGGCATAAACGATATAGGAGTGGCCGACCACCCAGCCCACGTCCGAGGCTGCCCAGTAGACATCGCCGGGCTCCACATTATAGATATTTTTCATGGTCCAGTTCAGGGCCACAGCATGACCACCGTTATCACGTATAACGCCCTTAGGCATGCCTGTGGTGCCGGAGGTGTACAGGATGTAGAGCGGATCGGTTGCTGCTACAGGAACGCATTCCGCCGGCTGGGCATCTTTGATAATCTCCTGCCAGTCCAGATCACCCTCCTGGGTCAGCTCAGCACTCAAAAACTCACGCTGGAAGACAATGGTTTTTGCCGGTTTATGGTCAGACTGCTCAATGGCTGACTCGACCAGCGGTTTATAGGCCAGTTGCTTCTTGCCCTCAATGGCGCCGGAGGCGCAGATAATCATCTTGGGCTGGGCATGATCGATGCGGATGGCCAGCTCATTGGCGGCAAAACCGCCAAAGACCATCGAATGAATAACCCCCAGGCGGGCACAGGCCAGCATGGACACCACGGCTTCAGGAATCATGGGCATATAGATGATTATGGTATCACCTTTTTCAGCGCCCTGGGCTTTGAGTGCCCCGGCAAAGGTTGCCACCTGATCACGCAGTTCAGTGTAAGAAATCTTGCGGATGGTGTCGGTTACAGGGGAATCATAGATTATGGCCGTCTGGTCACCACGCCCGTTTTCCACGTGACGATCGACAGCATTGTAACAGGTGTTCATCTCACCGCCGCTGAACCAACGGTAAAAAGGAGGGTTGGAGCGATCCAGCACATTGTCCCATTTCTTGTACCAGTCAATGGATTCAGCAGCTTCTCCCCAGAATTCATCGGGATTTTCAATGCTCTTCTTGAAAATTTCTTTATACGTCCCCATTGTGCTCTCCCACGGTAAAAATAACGGTTGTGCTGCGGGTGACAGCGGCAGCTATTATAAGCAGTAGTCTATACCCAATTGAAGGAATTATGCTATACAATAAATCGTTTGTTGACGGTTTTGCTGAAAAATAACTTCGTAGAGGTGAAGTAACAATGTGGCATTGAAATCGGCAAGCCTTAGCCCGCATTTCTCATCAGTTCAGGCGGCGTCAGGTTCAAAGTTTTTGGTAGTAAACTATAGTGGCCTATGTTTACTGCCAAAATACTGCAGAAGATGGCGTCGCCTGGGCTGACCTCTGGTGAACATTGTGTGAATTTGGCAACATCACTTATGCTTGATTAACTGTCTGCATTTCAGAGTTTTTATCCAAATTGACGCAATGTTCATGAGAAATGCTGGTTAGCCCGCATATTTCATGAACACTTTGCTCATTTTAAGGTAACCTCTGTAAATCATATGATAAAATTGCGCATTATTCCCTACTTTAAATTTGCAAAGTGTTCACCGAAGGCAAGCCGATGCGA
>JAYEKB010000400.1:0-7883 GCA_034660835.1 Thermodesulfobacteriota bacterium | reverse complement strand
ACAGGCGGTACCAAAAGGAGTAATAACGCCATGTGGAGTCATAGTGTCGAAATTTGCTAAACCGTGCAGACCGGCAATGGCGTCCGGTGTAGCAAAGAAAATAACCACCTGCGGATTATCCTGTTCTGTCACTGTATCCCAACGCTTAAAAACAAGATATTTCCCGGGAGCTTTCCTGGGGGGACGGTGTTTGTACATGCTTACAAAATGGTCATAGCTTTTCTTGACACGCTCAATATTACAAATATAATTCTTCACATCATCTGAGAGATTGATATCAAAACCCAATGGAAGAAAAGAACCAAAACAGCCAAGATTCTCTATATTGAAAGCACGTGAACGTCCTTGTTTTACAGGAGCGATCTGACTAAAAAGACAGGTATATCCTTTTTTATTGGGTTTAGGGTGATCTGGGAATTTTACGTCTCCCAGTTCATCGGTGTAAAAACAAGCGATGGGGAGTTCACTGCCGGGGAAATGTTTCTCCCATGCCGCCATAAAACGTTCTTTGATCTCAAAATTCATAGTATCCTCCTTTGAATTTTGCTGATTTGCATATATTTCTTTTGTGAGTCAGTAATAAGACAATAAAGTAACTGTACGGTAGTGTCCAGTTATAAATAAAACGACAAAATGATAAAACGACAAAAAACAGTAAAAAAGAAGGGTATCAGCAAAAACCAATGGCTTGCAAAGGCCCTTGATATGTTTGAGACAGATGGTTTTGAGGCTGTAAAAATTGAAAAACTTGCAAAACAACTTGGAACCTCAAGAAGTGGGTTTTACTACCATTTTAAGAACAGACAAGACTTGCTACAGCACTTGCTCGCCTATTGGGCAGAAGAATATACTTCTGTTATTACCGACAATCAGAATTTGCAAAACCTTGATGCTGAGCAGCGTCTTTGGACTACCATGGAATTGGTCAGAGAGAAAAAACTACCCAAATATGATCTTGCGATGACCGCATGGGCAAAAGTTGACCCGATAGTAAGGAAAGTAGTTAAGAAGGTCGTTAAGATGCGTCTTGATTATACACGTTCAATTTTTAGAGAATTGGGTTTTTTGGGCGACGAACTGGAAATGAGAGCACGACTGTTTCTCTGTTATTACGCTTGGGAGGAAACAATGTTTGCTGACAGTAACGAGAATGAAAATTCAAGATTACAAAAATTACGTCATACAATGTTTATAAAATAATTTCAGGTCACAGAGTGGTACCAGGCTTGATATTTTGACTTTATCGACCTATCCAATATTAAAATGTCAAGCCTGGTACCCGCTGGACTCGCTGGACTTAAATAGTGGACAAACAGGGAGCCCTGTACGTTTACAAGGAAAAAACGAAAAAGAAAAATCAGCTGTCAAGTTTGTCGAGCAGGCGCAGTCCCTCCCGGGCAGAACCGCGGGCAGCCCTGATCTGAAAACGGAGAAAGGTGTCATGCGCGGTCAGGGCCGTGGTGGCCAGTTCGTCCATCAACCGGTTCAGGCTGATGCCCCGCTGCCGGGCAAGGCTCTTTAACCGTTCATGCTTATCGTTGGGGAGTCTGACTGTAAGCGTTCCCATGGTTATCCCTCCTTCAGGAGTGTGACCGGATCAATAACACGAAATCCGTCAAAATAGAGCTCTGGATTCTGGAAATCCTTAATGTTTTTGGTCACCAGAAAATCAGCCCCGCCGGCAACAGCCAATTCAATAAGGTGATTGTCGGCTTCATCCTTCAAATTGGGTCTCCAGCCGTAATAAACCGTTTTCCACCGGCAAGTACTCAAAAATGCATCCAGCAGGATGCTGCGTTCTTTTGTATCCAGGGCACATTGGGCAAACAGCCGATCACGAGCCATCAGATCCTCATACTCCAGAAACAGCGCATTGCCCATGAGAGGCAGATATCTTCCCTCGAGGCAGGCTCTAAGCGCTGATCGACTTGCTCCGGAAGGTCCGAGAAGCGCGGATACAAAGACACAGGTATCCAAAACTATCTTTCGCATAGTGAATGATAGCATATATGCAAGCATGGTGTCAACTACGGTAAAGCGGAGGGTCGGGGGGCAAATCTTTATCCTTGACACTGTCCCTTGTTTTGTTCTCTTGAAGGTATGGTGCTGCTCTCCAATCAGTTCATAACTCCTTCCCGTGGTTCCTTGAGAAGCATCATTCTGGTCACCGGAAACCCTGCCTTGTCCAGGATCTTTTTTACAGCCTCTTCGTCGGTTCTTTCATCGTCATAAAATAACATCAATGAATTGGTATCAAGACTGATGGTTACGTCATAGACACCAATGATGTCGTTGAGCAGATCAAAGACTTGCACTGCTTTTTCCCGGTTATCCATGGTCGGTATAACGTATTTCCACTGGTACTCCAGGCTGTAGGCAAAAGGAACTCCACAGCACAGGGAGAATCCCAGCAGCAACGCAAAAGCAATGGTTTTTGTTCTTTTCATAATATCTTGTTTTTTATGGAGTTTAGTCGTTAATCGTGGCTGTCGGGTTTTTCCAGTAAAACCTCCCAGCGGTTCACCGGATAGCCCATGTCCCGCAGGGGGACGCGAATGTCAAAACGTTCGTCTTCCAGAATCTCATCTTCCAGGTAAATATACACCCAGTGCCGGTCAAGGACAGTTTCCACCTTTTCTATGCCTTCATGGCCGGAGATGAAATCAACTATTATCTGGCGATCCTGATCTGTTGCCATTGAAAAAATATAGTATTTGATGACGAAATCTGCTGCAAAGGCTGTTGTGGCATAAGCCAGGCAGATGAAGAACAGAGATACAGCCATAGAGTGGCGCAACTGTTTCATGTCTTATTTTTTACCTCGGGGTCAGTCAGGCGATAGTGGGCTACTGCCTGTTCAAAACAATGTCCGGTGTCAACTCAGAGAAACGGTACACTTTGCCGCCTTTTTCCTGGGCCAGCTTCACTGCATTTCGCCGTTGTCTGAAGGGAAGAGCCTCCGGACCCATGGGGCCTATGATTGATGATCCGATCAGATAGTAGAGGCCTCCCGCATATTCCCATCCGCCTTCCGGATAGACCTGCACCCAGGTAGCCTTGATCTTTGTTGGCTTTTTCATATATTGTGCAGGTTCAGCCTTGAATGCAACCAGGCACTGGGTGGAGCAGAAGTGAATGGTTGCGCCGTCACCAGTTTGTACCTGGCTGTGATGCCGGGGATAGCGGGCAGGGTACATACCGCAGACCCGGCAGCGGTCCTTCGGTCCGGGCTCCACGATCTTACCCTTTTTGATTCGTTTGTTCTCTGTCTTTTTATATGATGCGTCCAGTTCACTCGTTGCTGCTGCCAGGGCACCGGCAAAATCAGTGCTCATGCCGCCATGCTCTTTGATAAAGGCGTCTGCAGCACTCTGGTCGGCAAAGGCAAGTTTGGAGCGCATGGTCATAGTGCCTGGAGCATCGGAGCCGATGACATAGATTGCACTATCAGCGGAGATGAGAGTCTCAGGTTTGAGATAGAGCGCTACCTGGACTTTCTCAGCGGGTTGTCCTTCATTGCGGGCCATGTCCGCCAGGCAGCGGATGGAGCAGGTAGTGTGTAGCGTATTATTGAGTTTAAAAGTATGACGGGTGCGGCCCCACATCTGAATGGACATCCCGCAGTTGGGGCACTTGGCAGCTTTGATACCCGCTATCCCACCCTTGACCGGATGGACGATCTGGTCACCGGCCAGCACCAGACCTGAAGGCAGCATGGTAATGAGAGAAGCTGCCAGGGTAGATTTGAGCAAGGTGCGTCGAGTCAGGGAATTGCGCATCATTTGAAGCCTCCTCGTACGGCATCTATTGCTTGTTGCAGGCTAAGCACCTTGCCGCCAAAACCTTTGGCAAAGCGGTCGGCATGGTCCTGGGATGCAAAGGCGATAAAGCCGGGTGCCATATCGGTGATAATCTTGGAGCGGTACACATACCACGCCTTTTCTGCCGGTATGGTTTTATGATAGAGAAGATCGGTGGCAATGGCGGATTTAAAATCAGCCCCCAGATTGAGTTGCAGAAGCAGGCCGCATTGAACCCCGCAGGTGGTTATCTGTTGTCCGCTGGTGGTGGTTACGGTATAGCGAACATGTGTGTACTTGTTCAGGTCCATGCCGCAGAGACTGCACTGCGGATGTTCTTGTGCCGTAAGGCAGGCAGGAGCGAGGAGAAGCAGCAACAGCGAAAAGAGAAAGAAATGTCGTAGAAACATCAGTCACGCCTGTGATGGAAAAGTATTTTTGTTTACAGAGAATTCAATCACTGTAATTGTACCATTATTCCCTTTAATTTCAAATGATTTTGTCGTAGGTTACAGGATAGGAAATTAAGTAAATACTCCAAAAAATAAGAGGGATTGTATGAGACAAATTGTCTTGGCTGTGATGATAATATTTATGGCACACATCTGGTCTTCTTCTCTGCTTGCGGAAGAAACAGGTGAGTGGCAGGAGCTCAACAGCCGGACCATAGGCTTTTATAAAGAGCAGAAATTCATGAAGGCATCCGGAGCCGGTCGCCAGACTGTTGCTGCTGCCCGGCAGCTACCGGAAGCGGATAGAGACAAGCTCGCCTCTTCATTGGGCAACCTGGCCATGATTTATACCCATCTCGGTAAGTTTGCTGAAGCCGAGGAGCTCGCCAAAGAAGAACTTGCCTTGCGCCAGCAGATTTTCGGCAAAGAGAACTTAGAGGTTATCACCGCCTGGAATCACCTGGCCATTATCTATACCATGGCCTCTAAAATGGCGCAGATCAATCCCGATGCCGAGCACTGCCTACTCCAGATTGTGGCCATTGAGGAGAAGGTAAACGGTAAAGAGAGTCAAGCTGTTATCCCAGCATTAATGAAGCTGGAAAAGTATTACCGAATTACCGGCAACAGTGAGAATGAAAAAGAGACCGCCGACCGGATTGCTGCATTGAAGACGCCGGAGATATGAAGACTCTCAAAAAACCGTTACATTTTACGATCAGTTTTCTGTTCACTCTGCTGATCCTTACGGTCGCTTTTGTCCTCAGCTTTAACAGTTACCGGAAAACTGCCGCCATAGTTATTTCCGCAACCAATAAACTCTTCAATGAACTTGTCCTTGAAGTAGCGCAGAATTTTAAGGCAACCTACAGTCCGGTCATCCAGACCGTCAGCCTGCTCTCCTATACCCAGGCAATTCAGGGGAAAAACCTGGAGGAGCGGTTAGGTTCCATCTCCCTGATGGCTGATGTCCTGAAGCATGCATCCGGTATATCAGGGTTGCAGGTTGGGCATGAAAACGGTGATTATTTTATTGTTCGTCCTCTGCCCTCCAGGTACGAGATTGACCTGTTTGCAGCCCCTGAAGATGCCGCTTATATAGTTGATAATATAACTATGAATGTTACCGGTGCCGGGACCATGCGCCGCGTTTTCCTGAACAGAAAATTACAGGAACTTGAGCGGCTTGATCCGGTGCCGGCCAGCTATGATGTCAGGAAGAGGCCGTGGTTCATCCAGGCGTTGGAAAGCCCTGCCGTCGTGTCAACATCTCCATATTATTTCTACTTTCTGCATAAGGTGGGGATTACCATCTCCAGGCAGGTTGCCGGGGGAACCGCGGTTGTGGCAGCCGATGTCACCCTTGACCAGATTGCCAGCACTATTTCTCGTTTCAGTTTTGCTCCCCACGAGGAAATTGTTCTGTTGAGCGGAAAAAACGGCAGAGTTTTGGCATCCAACAATCAGGGCCGGGTTGTGCAGCGTGACGGTGACAGGCTGATCCTGCCGCCTCTTGCCGGTTTGGGAAGCGGTGTCCTTGGATATATAGCGGACAATGTCGAACTCAAACCGGGTGAACTGCGGTTCCGCTACCAGGGGAATGACTGGCTTGGTATGATAGCTGATATTGACATCGGCTATGGTATGGTGCCGCAGTTGCTGATGGCGGCACCGGCAGATGAAATTCTGGTGGATGCTCGGCGCATTCGCAAAAATGCTTTTTTCCTGACCCTGCTTATTCTTGCTGTTGCAATTCCCATTACCTGGTTTATCTCCCATAGAATTTCGCTGTCGATAAGACAGCTTGCTGCAGAGGCACGGAGGGTGAGTCGCTTCGATTTCGACAGCACCATCAGCGTTCACTCCAGGATTACAGAGGTTGATGAACTCGCAGATTCCATGCAGGTTTTGCAAAATACCATCAGCCATTTTCTTGAACTTGTCCAGTCCATTGCCGGTGAAAAGGATTTTGAAACAACCCTGAAACGTATTACCCATGAAACCATGGTCGTGGCAAAGGCGGATGTTGTTGTAAGTTACCTCCTGGATGACGACCGGACCATGCTGGTGCCGGACGTGATAATGGATTGTGAGCAGAAAGACATTGATTCCACTACACTTCCTCCGGTGGCGCTGACTGATTTTCCGGTTGGCCGGAGGGGTACGGTGGAGAAAATCAGCTTGACTGCTGAGCAGGATCATCAACTCGGAACATTGTCCGATTTGCTACACTCAGATGACCTTACTCTTGTGCCCATTCCGCTTGCTGACAGGGAGGGTGACCCTATCGGTATGCTGGCGCTGTTGTACCGTGATATTGATACAAAAGGAGAGCTTGTGGACCGGCTTTCTTTTGCGCAGGCATTTTCCGGTTTTGCTGCGGTTTCCCTTGAAACCAGGCAGCTGATCAAGATGCAGAAACAGCTGCTTGATTCGTTTATTGAGCTGATGGCTGGTGCCATTGATGCAAAATCAGCCTATACAGGAGGACATTGTCAACGGGTGCCGGTGATAACCGAGATGCTGGCCCGGGCAGCCTGTGATTCCCGTGAAGCTCCTTTTAAGGATTTTCATCTTAACGATGAAGAGTGGGAGGAATTGCATATTGCCGCCTGGCTGCATGATTGCGGCAAGGTGACCACCCCTGAGTATGTGGTGGATAAAGCCACCAAACTTGAGACGATTTATAATCGTATTCACGAGATCCGGACTCGTTTCGAGGTGTTGAAACGGGATGCTGAAATCGAGTACTGGCAGCAGGTGGCAGGCGGTGGTGACAGGGGCGCATTAAGGAACGGGCTTACCAAAATTTGGCAGCAGCTTGATGATGACTTTTCCTTTGTTGCGGAGTGTAATCTGGGGGGGGAATTTATGGCTCCTGAAAAAATTCAACGGCTGAAGACCATTGCCGGGAAGTCCTGGATGCGCACCCTGGATGACCGCCTGGGTATTTCCTGGGAGGAAATGCAGCGCAAAGAGTCCGCCCCGAAGCAGGAATTACCGGTGCAGGAGCGCCTGCTTGCGGATAAACCCGAACATTGTATTCTCCGTCCGCCCGTGGAACAGATAGCTGTAGACAACCCGTGGGGATTTCAACTTGATGTGCCCGAATATCTCTACAGTCTTGGAGAGTTGCATAATCTGGAGATAGAACGAGGAACCTTGACCCCGGAAGAACGGTTCAAGATCAATGATCATATCGTCCAGACTATCAAAATGCTGTCCCAGTTGCCTTTTCCAAGGCATCTGAGCAGGGTAACGGAAATAGCCGGTTGTCATCATGAAACCATGACCGGCACCGGCTATCCTCGCAGATTGCATGGAGAGCAGATGTCCCTGACCGCCAGGATGATGGCCATTGCTGATATTTTTGAGGCCCTGACCGCCTCGGACCGACCCTATAAAAAGGCAAAAAAACTAAGCGAGTCTATACGAATCCTTTCTTTTATGAAAAAGGATCAGCATATAGATCCGCAACTGTTTGAACTGTTCCTGACCAGTGGTGTGTACCTGGAATATGCGAAAAAGTATCTCCTGCCGGAACAGATAGATGAGGTGGAGATCAGTGATTACCTCGGGTGAGTCAAGTTTATTGCCGTCATGGAGAACTGTGCAAAGCGTTCAAGATAAC
>JAYEKB010000399.1:0-7893 GCA_034660835.1 Thermodesulfobacteriota bacterium | reverse complement strand
CCCCGGTGAACTGCTGGAAGAGGCATTGTTATTTGTTTTGGTATTATGTGTTGCCCTTGCAGGAAGTCTTTCTGCTGCAAGGGCTGATGACGCAGATAAGTTTGTAAAAAAACGGCTCCAGATGGTGGACAACCAGATCAGGGACCGGGGTATCAATGATCTGGAGACACTTCGTGCCATGTCCACAGTGCCGCGCCATCTCTTTGTTCCCGATTATCTCAGGCGACAAGCGTACGCTGACGGTCCGCTCCCCATCGGCCATGGGCAGACCATCTCCCAGCCGTATATCGTCGCCTACATGACCGAGATATTGCATATAAAACCGCAGCAGCGGGTGCTTGAGATCGGCACCGGCTCAGGGTATCAGGCGGCAGTTCTGGTCGAACTGACCGATCATGTCTATACCATGGAGATCATCCCGGAACTGGCCGATACTGCCGGCAGGAGACTAAAAGAAACAGGCTATGGAAGCGTGAATGCCAGGCAGGGTGACGGCTACCACGGCTGGCCGGCCGCAGCCCCTTTTGACGCCATTATGGTCACTGCGGCAGCAGAATTTATTCCGCCTCCACTCCTTAAGCAGCTTAAAGAGGGGGGACGGATGATCATCCCGGTCGGCTCGCCTTTTTATGTACAGCATCTCATGTTAGTGGAAAAAAAGCAGGGAACAATTACAACCCGCAGCATGATGCCGGTACGTTTTGTGCCCTTTCGGAGAGCACAGTGAGCACGGACTCTGTTCCGACCCTGCGACTCCATCTATCCCTTGTTCTGCTCTCCGCCGCCCTGATCGGGTTTCAGCTGGAGCAGATGCAGTTGCTGGCCCTGGTGCAATGGCATCATTTCGCCTACCTGATTATTTCAGTTGCCCTGCTCGGCTTTGGCGCGAGCGGCACGCTTATTGCGCTCTGTCGCAGCTTCCTGCTGCGCCACCTGGAGTGGCTTCTGCCTGTTTTAATGTTTGGTTGTTCCATCAGCATGGCCCTGGCTCTGACCATCTCCCGGGACATGACCAACCGCTTTGATATCTGCCTGCTCTTTGTTGAACCGGGCCAGGTTACTCTTCTGCTGCTGAGCCAGTGCATCTACCTGCTGGTTTTCTTTTTAGGAGCACTGCCCCTGGGGTTGGTCTTTGTCGGTTTCTCCAGCCGGATCAACAGCCTTTACTGCGCCAACCTGGTGGGTTCCGGCATCGGCGGGCTGAGCGCAGTTGCTCTCATGTATTTCCTGTTGCCGCAACAGCTCCCCGCCCTGACTGCCCTGCTGCCATGGGCTGCCGGAGTCCTTGTCATCTCCCGCACCAGACGTGAGTTTCTCCTTGCCGGTGGAGCTCTCACCCTGGCGGTTATTGCAGCTGTTGCATATTGTCCGCCGCAAATATACCCTTCACAGTATAAGGACATAAGCCGTACTCTGGATCTGCCCGGTGCCGAAATTGTAGTGAATCAGCCCAGCCCCTATGGTCTGGTGCAGCTGGTAACGGCCCCGTTCCTGCGCTACGCCCCCGGACTCAGCCTGGCCTATATGGGGGACGTGCCAACGGTCAGCGGTGCGGTTTTTTCCAATGGTGACTGGTTTGGTCCGGTGAGCAGTGGAGACTCCTCTTTCCTGCGTGCAACTGCAGCTGCTTTGCCCTATGCCATGGGTAAACGAAATCGGGTTCTTGTTCTTCAGGCCGGGACGGGTACGGATATCGTCCTGGCTTTGGAAAACGGGGCAAAAAAGATCATGGCCGTGGAGCCGCATCAAAAGGCGACAATGATCGCTGCCGATCTTGATGGCACAACCGATGGAGATCCCCTGCACCATCCGCTGGTACAGCGTTCTTCTCTTTCCCCGCGCACCTGGCTTGCCCTTCACCGGGAACGCTACGACCTGATTACCCTGCCCACTGTCGGCAGCTTTGGCGGCGCCTCGGGCCTCTTTGCTCTGCAGGAGCAATATCTCTTTACAAAAGAGGCCTTTCTTGAGCTGTGGCACCACCTCTCCCCTGACGGTGTCGTGCTGGTTTCAACCTGGCTTGACTCTCCGACCCGCAACTCCCTGCGGCTGGCAGCTACTATTGTTGAAACTCTGGAAGAGGTGGGTGTGGACGCTCATAATCATGTAGCTGCTGTGCGCGGCTGGAATATGATAACCTTCATCATGAAACGTTCACCACTTACCAGCAGAGACATCGAGCAGATCCGCAGTTTTTGCAGGCGACTGCAGTTTGACCCGGCCCTGCTGCCGGGACTGCAGACGCAGGAACGGGTCCAATACCACACTCCGGCAGATCCCAGTTTTTTTGATAATCTTGACAGCCTTTTTTCACCTTCCGACCGCAGGGAACTCTACAACAGCTATGATTTTAGCCTGCGTCCGGTCAGCGACAACCGTCCCTTTTTTTCCCAGTTTCTGCGCTGGCAGTCCATCCCGCATCTCATCAACCTGTTTGGTCAGCGAACCATGCCCTTTCTCGAGCTGGGTTATTTTATTGTCCTGATCAGTTTCGGCCAGATGGTTGTGGTGGCAATCCTGCTGATCCTCCTGCCCCTGCTGCGGCTGGGCCTGCCCGGACGCAGCGGATTAAAGAGGTGGACTATTCCCTTTTTCAGCGGCCTGGGACTTGGCTACATGTTTTTTGAAATCATGCTGATCCATGAACTGGTTCTCTTCTTCGGCCATCCCATCTTTGCCGCTGCCGCGGGAATCAGCAGTCTGTTGATTTTTTCCGGTCTGGGCAGCCTTATTTCAGGCCGCCTTCTGCCCTCCCGTTCAAGTCATGGTCCGGCAGCTGCACTGGTGGCTCTTATCCTCCTGCTGTATCTCTTTATCCTGCCGCCGCTGCTGCACATGGCCATTACCCTGCCGCTGATCTGGAAAACGCTCTTTTTTTTGCTGCTTATTGGACCTCCGGCCGTGGCCATGGGCATGCCGTTCCCGCTGGGACTTGCGCGGCTGGCCAATCACTCCAAAAGCCAGGCCGCCTGGGCCTGGTCTATTAACGGCTGTGTCTCAGTGGTGTCCACGGGGCTGGCCGCCATTGTCGCGGTGGAGTTTGGATTTTCATCCGTGATGCTCATTGCCTGCGCTGCCTACGGGTTGGCTGCCCTTGCAGCCCTGATATCATAAACAATGGTTACAGGAGGTTCGGCAATTCTGCCAAAGCCTTTTCAATCGGAAGTAGCGTGATATTTTCTATGAACATTTTTCTATCACCACCATAAAACATATACAGTGACGCCTGAGGGTAATCTCGGGCAAAGGCCTTGAGTCCTCTGAGTTCCTTGGTACGGATTTTTGCTGCCCGTTTCACCTCAATGGCTATCAGGCCGGATTCGCCGTATAGGATGAAATCAACTTCCTGTCCATTTGCTGTCCGCCAATAGTACAGTTTATAACCAAGTCTATGCAATCCATTGACAGCCATCAATTCCTGAAAAACCAAAGTTTCCAGAGCAGTGCCTTCTATCTCCTCAGGTCTGTCGAGAGGCCCCTTAGGCCGGATAGTTCTATAAACCCCCACGTCAAACAAATAAAATTTTGGATGGCTGACCATTCTCCTTTTTGCCCGCTTGGTGAATACCGGTAACCGATGTGCCAGCAGCAAATCTTCAAGGATAAAGAAATATTGTTCCACAAGCTTACGATTGGCTCGGCATTCTCTGGCCACTTCAGTAATATTCAAAATTGAGGCCTGAGAAAAACTGGCCGCTTCCAAAAACCTGGCAAATACCTGCAGGTTTCTTGTTAATCCTTCCTGCTGCACTTCTTCTCGGAGATAGGTTCGGATGTAACTTGCCAGGTAGTCGGCAGGGTCTGGTTCTGAGTAGATGGCAGGAAGATGGCCAAACTGTAAGGAGGTGTTGAGAGAGAAATCCTGCCTGAGTTCCTCTGTGGTCAGAGGATACATAAAGCGGGTTAAAGCCCGTCCGGCCAGCAGGTTCACACCTTTGGCCCGCAGTTTCCTCGCACTGGAACCGGTAAGGATGAATTGTATTTTTCTCTGCTCAATAAGCCGATGAACCTCATTAAGCAAATCCGGTATGCGTTGCACTTCATCAATAATTACCCAATCGGAGAATTTGGGCGGAATCATTTGTGCAAGCCTGGAAGGGGAGGCAAGCAGTAAGCTGTAAAGCTCCGATTCCAGTAGATCAATATAGAGTGCCGATGGAAACAACTCTTGCAACCAGGTTGTTTTACCGGTAGCCCGGGGGCCAAAGAGAAAAAAGCTCTTTTCCGCAGGGAATTTTATGATTCTGGAGTACATAACTCCATTTTACATAGTTTTGTGGAGATGTCGAGGGAAATAAAAGAGCATCTCGAAAAATTACATGTTTGAGTGTCTGAGAGTGGTTTGAGGGTACCAGGCCCGACATTTCTATGGGCATGCCGTTCCCGCTGGGACTTGCGCAACTGGCCAATCACTCCAAAAGCCAGGCTGCCTGGGCCTGGTCCATTAACGGCTGCGTCTCAGTGGTGTCCACCGGGCTGGCCGCCATTGTCGCGGTGGAGTTTGGATTTTCATCCGTGATGCTCATTGCCTGCGCTGCCTACGGGTTGGCTGCCCTTGCAGCCCTGATATCATAAACAATGGTTACAGGAGGTCCGGCAATTCTGCCAAAGCCTTTTCAATCGGAAGTAGCGTTATTTTTTTATTCTTGCCTTGCGTAAAAGCCGGGATTATATGATTGACAATCATTGTCATGTTCATTATAATTATAATACTGGAGGCAATAAATATGACAACAGCAGTAAAGACTGAAAGAATCACCATACTGGGAACGCCTGATTTTAAGGAATTTTTGACTCGGGAAGCTAAAAAAGAAGGAGTAAGCCTGTCACAGCTTGTTCGGCAGCGTTGTGAAAAAAAACCGGTAAAAAGCGAAGAGGAAGAGTTGTTAGCAGCGTTGGTGAAAGAGGTTGGTGCGGCAACCGCCAGAGCTAAACTTTCTTTAGAAAAAGGGTTGGATGACGTGGAAAAAGTATTAGCCGAAATAAGGAGAGCCGCGTGAGTACATTAAAAGAAGTTATATCAGCAATGAAAGAAGTCTTGCTGTTAACCGATAAAGTAGACCGTGCTGGTACGGTGCTCTCCGAAATATCAAATGAATTGCGTGATCATGACCGGCGATTAATCCGGCTGGAAACGATGGTTGAAATTACTCAAAACCAGCTTCGATTAACGGATGACCAGAAATAAGGGAGATCAATATTCTATTGGCCGTAGGATCACATCTTTAAGAAAATGAAATATTGTATGGTTGCAGCTGGGCTTCTCACTCCCCTGCAAATCGGTCAGCGTGGGAATTGATAATTTTACAAACGACCGGTAACGATCTGAAATCGGGATAAAAGGCTTTTTATTTACCTTATGGGTGTGACTTTGTCATAATGTTATGGGAAGACTTAAACACTTAGTGTTGGTAGGGGCAAACTTGCTGGCCCGGGGTTACACGGACTATGATTCCTGGTCACAGAAAATGATTCAGGAATTTGGTTCTGTTGTTGAACCTTACCTTGAGGATATCATGGAGAATGCCCAGGAATTACATGGGCCTTATGCGGATAACCGATTGAAAAAAACGCAGAAGCGAAGGAGGCATTCATTCATGCCAAAGAGTGTACTGGTAGTAGACGACGAACCAAATATTGTTTTATCGCTTAAATTTCTGATAACACAGGAATGCTATGAGGTCCGTACCGCGAGCAGCGGGGAGGAGGCTTTGCAGGCCCTGGCTGAGCAGGTGCCTGACCTGATTCTCCTTGATGTCATGATGCCCAAACCGGATGGATATGAAGTATGTCAGAAAATACGTGCTACACCGGAATGGAAAGATATACCTGTAATAATGTTAACGGCAAAAGGACGAGATATAGAAAAAGAAAAGGGCCTGGCAATGGGTGCGGATGATTATATGACAAAGCCTTTTGCAACCAAGGAGCTCGTAGCGAAAGTAAATGCTTTCCTCAAGGAAAAGAAATAGATAATTCCAGAATAATGTACATGTAAAGGAGATAATTTTTTCAAAAAAGCTGGAGGTCACTGATACATTGGCAACAATAAACAACAATTTAGAGCACCTCGAAATAATCCTGAGGGAGCTTAAAGAGGCAGTTATAGTTTGTGACCGAAATGCGTTAATTCTTCTCTATAATTCGGCAGCTGAACGTCTTTTCCAAGACAACGGGGCCATGGGGCTGGGGCAATCATTGTACGGGGTTTGCGCGCGAGCTCCTATTGAACATTCGATTCGACTGTTACAACAACGCGCAACAGACAAGGATCGTTTCAACCTGGAGGAAACCGATGCCCGGTTTGTCTGTGCAACCGTAGATGGCTCAATACTGTTAAACTGCAACTTAAGTCAGATAACCTCAAAAAACGGCCAGGGATCTGTTTTTGTCTTTACCTTTGAAGATATAACCAGACAGATAACCGAGATGGGGAAACAGGGTCATCTCTTAGATGCGATGATCAAGAATTTGCGAGCACCATTAACAAATCTAAATGCAGCTGCTGAAAATCTAAAAAATAATCCGGAAATGACGCCTGAAATACGCGGTGACTTCGAAGATGTCATTTTTAGTGAAAGTGCTGAGTTGACGCAACGCTTTGAAGCCGTTGTTCAGGAATCCGAAAAAATTACCAATACGCAATGGCCCCTGTCCGATGTCTATTCAAGCGATCTTATAGAATGCATTATCCGTGGCTTGAAAGAGGAAGATGGGGTTACGGTAACCATGACCGGTGTTCCACTCTGGCTCCATGCAGATTCTTATTCTCTGATGCGTGTTCTGGAGTGTGGTGTTCGGTTTGTCCACAAGACGTGTAACGTATCAGAGCTCGATATGGAGGCCCTGCTTGGTGATCGACGGGTATATATCGATCTAATATGGAAGGGAGAGCCAATTCCCCAGTCAGTTGTTGGCTCCATGCTTAACCTGTCTTTGCCTGATACACTTGCAGGTATGACTGTGGCCGATGTGCTGGCGCGGCACGATAGCGAGATGTGGAGTCAGAAACACCGCCGGGAAGGGTACTCAATTTTACGGATACCTGTGCCGGATTCCCCAAGACAATGGGAAGTAGTTGCAGAGCCTCTACCTGAGAGGCCGGAATTCTACGATTTCTCCTTAGCTGGTAGAGCGAAAGAACTTGGGGAAATGGAGGATCGACATCTTTCCTCTTTACAGTATGTAGTCTTTGATACGGAAACAACGGGTCTTAAGCCTTCTGCTGGTGATGAGATCCTTGCTCTTGCCGCAGTACGAATCGTCAACAAAAGAATCCTCAGTGGTGAAAGGTTTGAATCTCTTGTTAAACCAGAGCAGCCCATCCCAGCAAGTTCCGTTCCCTTTCTCGACATAACCGAAGATATGGTCCGGCAGGAACCGCCTATACAGGAGATATTGCCGCAGTTTAAATCCTTTGTTGGTGATGCTGTACTTGTTGCCCATAATGGGGCTTTTGACATGAATTTTCTCCAACTCATGGCTGATAAATCCGGAGTCAAGTTCGAGAACCCGATTCTTGACACACTGTTGTTGTCAGCTATTGTTGAAAAAGACAGGACGGATCACACCTTGGAAAATATTGGGCGGAGGTTGGGGGTGGACGTTCCAGGGAGCCAAACGACAATGGGTGATTGTTTTGTCACGGCCCAGCTTTTTCTCAGGCTGCTTGAATTTCTTGAAGCTCGCGGAATTACAACTCTTGGTGAGGTAATTGCGGCATCAGAAAAGGTGGTTGAGGAAAAAAGTAAGCAGTTCAGTTAGCAGCTAACCCGCATATTTCATGAACACTTTGCTCATTTTAAGGTAACCTCTGTAAATCATATGATAAAATTGCGCATTATTCCCTACTTTAAATTTGCAAAGTGTTCACCGAAGGCAAGCCGATGCGAC
>JAYEKB010000398.1:0-7901 GCA_034660835.1 Thermodesulfobacteriota bacterium | reverse complement strand
TGGAAGCATACATGGTACTCAGGATACCGCGGGAAATGGGCAACAGATGCGGAGTGAAGGATACCGTTACCTTTTCCCCTGCAAGTGCGGACAACTCTTGCTCTATTTCCGGGATGTGTCTGTGCGATCCGCCCACTTTGTAGGCCCGGAAACCATCCGCAACTTCGCAGAACAGCGTCCCGACACTGGCAGCACGACCAGCTCCGGAAGTACCTGATTTGGAATCAATGATCAGGGTGGTGGGGTCGATGAGTTTTTCGCGCAGCAGGGGTGCCAGTCCCAGGGTAACCGAGGTGGGATAGCAGCCGGGATTGGCAACCAGTCTGGCTTTGCTGACCTGGTCCCGGTATAGTTCGGGCAATCCGTAGACGGCCTCGCTTATGAGCTCTGCACTGGAATGAGGCTGGTACCACTGTTTATAGACGCTGGCATCCCTGATGCGAAAGTCAGCACTCAGATCCACTACCTTTTTTCCTGCCGACAGCAGAGGCGGGACAATGTCCATGGCTGTCTTGTGGGGAACCGCAGTAAAAAAGAAATCCGCCCGTTCTATAAGCTCTTCTGTTCCAAGATTTTCGCAGATAAGGTCAACCCGTTTGCGCAGGCTGGGAAAGACTTCGGACAAAGATTTGCCGGCATATTGCCTGGAAGTGGCAACGGTCAGTTCGACTTCAGGATGAGAAGAGAGTATCCTGGCAAGTTCCACACCCGTGTAGCCGGATGCACCAATAATTCCAACTTTCAACATCATGACACCATGTTATAATAGGAATAAAAAAAGGGGAATAACGAAACCATTCGTTATTCCCCCGGTGTAAAAAATTAAAGAAACAGGTCTGCAGTGGTTCCGTACGATTAACGTTTGGAGAACTGGAAGCGGGCACGTGCGCCGCGCTGGCCGTATTTTTTACGCTCTTTGGCACGGGAATCACGGGTCAGCAACCCTGCTTTTTTCAAGGAGTCACGCATTTCAGGATTCATTTCCTGCAGAGCCTTGGAGATGCCGTGCACCAGTGCATCAACCTGTGCAGATTTGCCACCGCCTTTAACCGTGGCCATGACATCAAATTTATCTGCTGTTTCCGTTACTGCAAACGGCTTGCCGATTTTTGGTTCAAAGAAGATGTTACCGAAGTAGTCTTCCATGGACTGCTTGTTTATATTAATTTTGCCACTGCCGGGGGTAATCCATACTCGGGCAATAGCAGTTTTCCGTTTTCCAGTTGCGTATGTCTTTTCCTGTGCCATGCTAAGCTCCGTTATATATCAAGGGGTTCTGGCTGCTGGGCCTTGTGGGGATGTTCGGTACCGGCGTATACTTTCAGCTTTTTGAGCTGGGCCCGACCGAGTTTGTTCTTGGGCAGCATGCCCTTTACTGCCATGCGGATCAGTTCTTCCGGTGTTTTGGCCAGTACTTCTTTAGCAGTCTGGCCTTTGATACCACCCATGTATCCACTATGGGTGTAGTATATCTTGTCATCCCACTTGTTACCGGTCAGATGAATGCGTTCTGCGTTAATGACAACAACAAAATCGCCGTTGTCCTGAAAGTTGCAGAACGTAGGTTTATGTTTGCCGCGCAGCCGGCGGGCAATTTCAGTAGCAATACGGCCGAGAACTTTGCCGTCGGCATCAACCACATACCATTTGCGCTCTATCTCATCTACCGGCGTATAATAGGTTTTCATACATGCCTCTATTATTTAACTAAAAAAGGTTCGAACGGCGTCCGAACCTTGGAGTATCAGTGGAGCGGGAAACGAGATTCGAACTCGCGACGTCAACCTTGGCAAGGTTGCACTCTACCACTGAGTTATTCCCGCTCAGTCATTTTCCGTAAATGGCCAAAAAATATAACAGGATCGTCATGGCCATGTCAATAAAAAAATAACTGTTATGTTGACAAGAAATGTTGCCAATCTCCGGCAGTCGTAATAATATAATATAATTAGTTTACACAGGTTTAAGATTGCAGACAAAAGTAGTAAAACTAATTTGAATCGATCAGGAGCCGACAAACATGACTGAAACGCCCCTTCGCAGAAGTGAGGTTGAACGGAAAACCCGGGAGACTGATATACGTATTGTGCTGGAGCTTGACGGTTCCGGGCAGGCTGAGGTTGCCACCGGTATCGGTTTCATGGATCACATGTTAACCCTGTTCACTGTACACGGCTTTTTTGATTTGAGTATCAAGGCTGCAGGAGACACCTTTATTGATGATCATCACACAGTGGAAGATATCGGTATCTGTCTGGGCCAGGCCTTTACACAGGCTCTGGGCGATAAATCGGGTATCAATCGGTACGGCCATGCGTATGTTCCAATGGACGAAACTCTGGCCCGTGTCTGCGTAGATTTCTCCAACCGTCCGTATCTGCATTATGATGTCGATATCACGGATCAGAAGGTGGGCACCTTTGATACGGCGCTTGCCAGTGAATTTCTGCGGGCTCTGTCTCTGCATGGAGGCCTGACCCTGCATGTTGATCTTCTCCATGGTCAAAACGCACATCATATTATTGAAGCTGTGTTCAAAGCTCTGGGCCGTGCAATGGGGGACGCCTCTTCTCCACGCCGAGGGCTTGTTGGGACATTATCATCCAAGGGATCTTTGTAGGGTCGGGGTTACTCGATATCCCTTGTGGGGCTGCTGAACAGCTTACTTAGGTGTTAAAATCATTTTATTTCAGGAGGAACAGCGTGTTTTCCATACTGCGTACTCTCACTTTAGTTCTGCTCTCTTTGTTACTTTTGTCGGTCGGTTGCAGTAAGAAGACTGCCACTCCTCCTGCATCTCATGTTCCTGATTACGCGGTTACCTGCATCGGAGTTCTGCCCGTTGCGACTGCAGATAATTTTGATGAGATTGTTCTCGCTGCAGAGAGGAAACAGTTGCAAAATGGTGTGCACATTCTAAATGAGTTGTTGAAAAAGCAGTTCATCAGCAGGTCTGATGTCAGGCTGGTCAGTGACGGCCAGATCTCCGGCATGGGTGAAAATTTGCCTGCCCAGCCTCTTGCCAGGGCCAGGGTGATTGCCGACCGGCTCAGCTGCAATACTGTCCTGGAGACAACCCTTCGGCGTTACAAGGACAGAGTCGGCGGGCAATACACTGCCAAGAATCCGGCATCGGTGGCCTTTGATTTCCGTCTGATCGCCATACCTGAAGGTGTTGTTCTCTGCAGTGGTACCTTTGATGAAGTGCAGCAATCGGTCATGGAAAATCTTTATAATTTTAAATCTGCCACAGAACGCGGTTTCACCTGGGTGACAGCAGAACAGTTGATGCGGGAAGGGTTGCGTGTCAGGTTCAGTGAGTGTCCTTACCTTGCGGAGGATGAGTGATGTGTTTTCCTGTTGATACCTTCTGAAATCAGCCCGTCTGTTTTTTTTGATCAGTTCGTTACTTCGTAACCAATCACGGCTCTGTAACTGTGTGGTATTATAGACCTCAGAAATGTAAGTTGGCACAGGTGCTCCATATTCGGAGTCTGACGCTTACCTGCGCGGTTGTTTCCGTTGGCTATAGCCCCCTCTATGCGGGCGGGAACAACCGCGTGAAGATGGGGTGCCTGTGACGACTTACGTGACTTCCGGGTTATCTGCCGGAGAGAACCGACGTATCGGCCGGGCCATGTCGGATTACTCCATGCTGGCCGATGGAGATACTGTGCTGGTTGCTGTCTCCGGCGGAATTGATTCCCTGGTCCTTGCCTGGATGCTGCACAACTGGCGCAATAAGGCCCCGATCAACTACAGGCTCAAGGCGGTTCATATTGATATGATGCCTGGTGTCGGCGAGGCGGGTATCAATGCTCGCCAGGCAGCAGGCAGGCTCGAGACCATCGGCCTTTCCTGTGTTATTCTGCCTGCAGATCTGCCTCGGCCCACAGCCACTGATACACCTGCAAGCTCAACTAAGGATGTATGTTTTCACTGTGCCCGCAGCCGCAGAAAGCAGCTCTTCGAGTACGCTCGCAAACATCATTACAGCTCAATCGCCCTGGGGCATCACCGCGACGATATAGTTGAAACCTTTTTTTTAAATCTTACCTGTGGTGGTAATATCAGTACCATGCGTCCCAGGCAGGATCTTTTTTCAGGTCGTCTGACCCTGATTCGCCCGCTGGCATATCTTCGGAAAATAGAAATCACCGCAATCAGCAGACGTCTTGGGCTGGACCCTGTAAACTCCAACTGTCCACTTTTCGGGCAAACCCGGCGTAAGGAGATCAGGGAGTTGCTGGATCATATTTATGATAGCATTCCCGGCAGCCGTGAGCATATTTTTGCAGCGCTCGGCAATGTGCGAACTGACTACCTTTTAAAACCATCAGGAAATTCGTAACCAATCACGAGATCTATAACTATGTGTTTTCAAATACCTCAAAATGTAAGTCAGCAGAGTGAAGATGGGGTGTCTCTGTTGACTTAAGGAAATTCTCATGCAGACAAGTCTTAACTGTCTGGTCTGTTTTATTCGCCAGGCCAGGGCTACCGGCAAGTTGGCAACAGATGACCCGGTTATCCAGCGCCGGCTGATTGATGAGGCGGGCAGGTTTCTGGCTACGGTTGATCCCGAGCGTTCTCCCCCTGAAAATGCCATTGGTCTGTATGCAATTTTTTCCAGAATCCTGCAGGTCGATGATCCCTTTGCCCGGGTGAAACAGGAGAGTAACGAGTTTGCTCTTTCCCTGAAAGATGAAATGAAAAAACGGATTTCTGCAACAGTAGATCCTTTGCTGGCAGCTATCCGGGTTGCAATCGGCGGTAATATTATCGATTATGCGGCCCAGCATGTCTTTGATGCGGAAAAGACCATGAATAACTGTCTTGATCGCGAGTTTGTACTTAACGATTACCCGGCCCTGCAGCAGGCCATAGCCAGAGCAGGCTCAGGTGCTGACCTGCTCTATTTATGCGATAACTGTGGTGAGATCGTCTTTGATGGACTGTTGGTACACCAGTTGCAGCAGCGCGGCTGCCGGGTCACGGTTGCTGTCCGCGAGCAGCCCATAATTAATGACGCTACCATGGATGATGCCGGGTCCTGCGGTCTTGACAGGACCTGTCCGGTGATTACCAACGGTACCGGTTGTCCCGGTACCCCGCTTGCTGACTGCAGTGAGGAGTTCAGGCGTTATTTTAAGGCTGCAGATATCATCATCAGCAAAGGAATGGGCAATTATGAAACCCTGTCTGAGCAGCAGGGGCCGATCTTTTTTTTGTTTACAGTCAAGTGTTCCGAGGTGGCCCGTCACGTGACCGAGCGTAAAAATCTCGTTCCCGGAAAGTTGGTTGGAAACGGCGAGATGATTTTGATGCAACAGGAGTGAACAATGAGGAACAGGCAGCGCGAAATTCAAAATAATTTCTCAGAACTGGAAGAACTATGAAACCATTAATAAAAGAACTTCTGCAGACAGCACCGACAGGCCAACAGGTGGAAGTGCAGGGTTGGGTAAAAACCAGTCGGGATTCCGGCAGCCTGAGTTTTATTGAAATAACTGACGGTTCCTGTCTGTCAGGTTTGCAGGTTATAGCCGAGTCGGATCTTGATAATTATGAAACCGATGTCAAGCATCTTGGCACAGGCAGCAGTGTGCATGTTACCGGAACACTGGTGGAATCTCCGGCCAAGGGGCAGGATGTGGAGGTACGGGCAGAGCAACTTGTGGTAATTGGACCTGCAAGCCCGGAGAGCTACCCTTTGCAGAAAAAACGGCACAGTTTTGAGTTCCTCAGATCAATCAGTCATCTCCGGTCACGGACTAATGCCCTGAGCGCGGTTGCCAGGGTCCGTTCCGAGTTGAACTTTGCTGTGCACCGTTTTTTTAAGGAACGTGGTTTTTTCCAGGTTCAGACCCCTGTTATCACGACCTCGGACTGCGAAGGGGCAGGGGAAATGTTTACCGTCACCGCCCTGGAGCAGGCGGATTTTCAGGCTGCAGATCCTTTTGCACAAGATTTTTTCGGGCGCAGGGCAGGGCTGACGGTCAGCGGCCAACTGCAGGCTGAAATTTTTGCGCTTTCCCATGGCCGGGTCTACACGTTTGGTCCTACCTTTCGGGCTGAAAACTCCAACACCAGTCGTCATCTGGCCGAGTTCTGGATGTTGGAACCGGAAATGGCTTTTTGTGATCTTGGCTGTAACATGGAGGTTGTAGAAGAGTTAATAAGAGAGCTGGTGGCAGCGGTGCTTGATGAGTGCGCAGAGGATTTGGACCTGTTTAACCGTTTTGTCAGCAAGGGGTTGTTGCAGAGGCTGGAAACAGCCCGTGATCAGCCCTTTGTACGCATGACCTACACGGAAGCGGTGGATGAGTTGCAGGCTGCAAGCACGAAATTTGAATTTCCGGTTAAATGGGGCATAGACCTGCAGGCTGAACATGAACGATTTCTCTGCGAAGAGCTTGCAGGCAGGCCCGTGATAGTGACCAACTATCCCAAGGAAATTAAACCGTTTTATATGCGCATGGATGATGACGGCAGGACGGTGGCTGCCATGGATGTCCTGGTGCCGGGTATCGGTGAACTGGTGGGCGGCAGTCAGCGCGAAGAGCGACTGGATCCACTTGTTGCCCGCATGGAAGAGGCAGGGCTTGATCTGGAGGAATACAGCTGGTACCTCGACCTGCGCCGCTATGGGTCTGTTCCTCATTCCGGTTTCGGCCTGGGATTTGAACGGTTGGTGCAGTTTGTCACCGGGATGGGGAATATTCGTGACGTAATTGCTTTTCCCCGTACACCCGGCAGTGCGCCGTGTTAGGGAAGTTTTCAAACGTTCTACATAACTTTAGTATACTAAATATCTTAGTATCTTAGCCATTATTTTCGTGTTTTTTGTGGCAGAAAATAAACTCGAAATTCGAATATCGAAATCCGAAACAGATAAGCGCAGACTTCGAATTCTAAACTCGAAGAGTTAAATGACAGAAACAAAGGCTGCACCAGAAGAGGATGCCTGGGGCTGTTTTGTTCATTTGATTTTTTGTCATCCGAAATTGTCTCGGAGTCTCGCCAGCTCGCTTACCGGAGTTTCGTATTTCGAATTTCTTATTTTCCGGTTTATCCGGGTTAGGAGATAGAGTTATCAGCGTTGTCGGCAATAAGTCAGGTTTAAAAAGTAAACAACTGCGCCTTCTTGAGCGGCTGGGGCAAAGAAAGGTGGATCCGGATGAGGTGGTCGGCCGCGATCTTGCCCGTAGCATGGCCTCCATAAGCACGGAGTTGAACCGGCAGGTCGGCCTGCTTATTCATCGTTCCGGAAAGGTGGAGACGGTTATAGTCGGTGATCATGACCGGATTGTCATTCCTGCGCTCAGCCAGGTGCGGACCGCCGGAGGCCGGTTGCGCGGGCTTCGCTGCGTGCATACCACCCTGGGAAAGCGCGGCCCCAATGAAGAGGATATTATGGATATGGCCTGTTTGCGGCTGGACATGATGTCTGTTCTTACCATTAAAGACGGCTACCCTGATCTGCTGCACAGTGCGCATCTTATACCCGGGCGGATTGATGATCGGGACTGGCAGGTATTGGATCCGGTTCATCCGGCGGCACAGCAGCAGTCCTGTATTGAGCTGATTGAGACGCTTGAGGATGAGTTTGTCCGGGCCCGTCCCATCCGGGAGGTGGATAAGGGGCGGGACCTGGCGATTCTTATCTCGGTGTCCACCGGTTCAAAGGCGCAGGCAGAGGATTCCATGCTGGAGCTTGCAGAACTTGCCGGAGCAGCCGGTGTCCAGGTGGTTGACCGGGTGCTCCAGCGTCGTCGCAAGATCCATCCCCGCTTGATCCTTGGTCGCGGCAAGTTGATGGAGATCATGCTCATGAGCCTGCGCAACGGAGCCAACCTGCTGCTCTTTGATCAGGAGTTGACACCCTCCCAGATCCGTTC
>JAYEKB010000397.1:3722-7923 GCA_034660835.1 Thermodesulfobacteriota bacterium | reverse complement strand
GCCGGTGCAGATACCGAGGAGCAGGGCAATGAATATTTTAGTGGACAGACTGAATATGGGAGTTTTTTTCTCTTTCATTCTTTTTGTCTGAAATTACAGGGCTGCAGCAACATTTTCGCGGCGAGGCGCCGCTCCTACAGCCTTAAGAGTAGGAGCAGCACCTTGCCGCGAACTGTACCGGAATTGTGGTTATTTGAGTTAAACAGATACCCGATTCACAGAATTATACTCTTAAACTACATTTTGTTCCTCCGAAAAAAAAAGCTTTCCATTGCAGACAGAATGTCAGCCCCCTGCCCCGTTTCTCTAACCATAAATAGAGTTTAACAATTGGACTGACCGGTGCACCTGTGGTAACAGTATGCTTCTACCATTTTGTGATTTCTCAACAGCAGGAGATGTCCAGCTCCTTATTTTTCAGGTATGATAAAATTCAAAACTACAGAGCAACATAAAGGCTACCTCTGCATCATAATAGCTGCAACAATGTGGGGTTTTATCGGTCCCTTTGGCAAGATGGCTTACGCCCAGGGAATCAGTCCGCTTGAAGTGGCCTTCTGGCGTGCTCTGCTGGCCTGGGTATGTTTTGGCACGGAGGTTCTGATCCGGCGGAAAACAGTCAAGGTCTCCAGCGGGGATCTGCTTCCACTTGGACTGTTCAGCGTACTCTGTGTGACCCTGTTTTATGGATCATACCAGGTAGCGGTTGAACAGGGGGGAGCTGCCCTGGCTTCAGTGCTGCTCTATACAGCCCCGGCCTGGGTTATCCTGCTCTCAAGGATTTTTTTGCACGAAAAGATGACTACGGATAAACTGCTTGCCCTGGGGTTCACCATTTTTGGAATTATCCTCATTGCCGCAAGCCAGTCCAATACTCTTCTGGTAACAGACGGCAGGGTCATAGCCCTGGGCATTGCCACCGGCCTTTTTTCAGGATTCTGTTATTCACTTTACTATATCCTGGGCAAATTTTTCTCTGCCAAATACTCGGCCGGTGTGCTCTTTTTTTACACCCTGCTGCCCGGCGCCCTGCTGCTCTTGCCCTGGTTTTCTTTTACCGAAAAAACCGGGTGGGCATGGCTTTCCCTGGGCCTGTTGGCCGTGATCTCCACTTACGGGGCCTATCACTTTTATTACACAGGATTAAAATACATAGAGGCCGGACGGGCATCCATTGTAGCCACCCTGGAACCGGTGGTTGCAGGGTTAGCTGCCTGGTATTGGTGGGGTGAATTTTTTACTCCCACGGGATACGTGGGAGCAATTTTGATCATTGTTGCAGTTATCCTGGTGGTAAGGAAATAAAGCAACCCTCGCATTATACCAGGGCCATAAGAAAACGGCTGGCCGGCACCACGTGCACACCGGTTTTCCTGTCCAGATAATGCTGGGACTCGTCCAGAGTCACCAGAAATTTCCGGTCAACATCAAGCCGTTCACTAAAATAACTCAAAGGTCTGGTCGGTCTCCCCTTCAATTTGCATTCCACCATGAACCAGGGAGTCTCTCCCCAGGTAACCAGAAAATCCACCTCCCTGCCCTCCCGATCCCGAAGATACCAGAGCCGGGTCTTTATGCCAAAAACATACAGGTAGTAATTACAAAATTTAAGAAGATGTGAACCAATCATATTTTCAAATCGCGGGCCTTCCGACTCCACTTCAGACCAGTCCCATAGATAATATTTTGACTCTTTTTTCAGTGCTCTTTCCAACCTGTGATGATACGGCATAATCCGGAAACAGTAATAATTACGGCAGAGCAGATCCATCCAGGAGATGACGGATTTAGGACTGGTCTGCACATCTTCAGACATCGACGAGAGAGAAAGAGGAGATGCCACCCTTGCCGGCAGGAGCGCTCCAAGCAATTCTATCTGTGAGAGAGAACGGACCTTTTCTGAATCACGAATATCTTCCCTAAATATTCGTTCAAAACGTTCATTCTGCCAACGAAGCAAAGTTCGTTCAGAGCCTTCCAGCAACGGTTCAGGAAAGCCGCCAAAATGAAAAAGTTCAGCCAGATGCTCACCTGACTGCTCACAGTGAAGGTCATGGCAATGGACCGGCATGTCCAGCTCAGGAAATAAACCATTCAATTCTCTGAGAGAAAAAGGATGCAGGACATGATAATGATAGCGTCCAAGAAGAGAATCTCCGGATCTTCTGAAAATATCCAGTCTTGAACTGCCTGATACAAGAATTTTTTCTTGGTTAATCCGGGTGTCCCATATACCCTTTATAAGGTTTTTCCACTTATCATATTTATGGATTTTGTCAAAGAGCAGGCACTGCGTTGCCGGCGGCCACTGCTGGCTTGTTATCCGCACCTTATGCTTCGGATTATCCCAGTTCAGATACACATTATGCTGATATTCTTCAGCCAGCAGACGAGCCAGAGTTGTTTTGCCCACCTGCCGGGGTCCACCGATAAAGACCATTTTCTTTAACAGGTCTTCACGAAGTGCATCGGTAAGATAACGATTTTCCATAAGACAAAATTAACCCGAAGGTAAAAAATGTCAAGACAATACTTACCTTTGGGTAAAAAATGTAACGAAACATACAAGACGAAAAAACTATTTGCGGTGGCGCCGCTCCTACCGGCAATTGGAAGTCATCTTCAGACCGTAAAAATTACTATCAGGCCAAGTATGGTGCAATACACGGCAAACACATAGAGAGAATGTTTGCTCAGGTAGGCAATCAACCAGCGAATTGCAATATAACCGGAGACCAGGGCGGCCAGAAAACCAACCAGCAGAGGCAGGAGGAAATCACCTGCTGCGGGAAGTTCTGCCAGATCTTTAAAGGCAAGAAAACCCGCCCCCAGCATAACAGGAACAGACATCAGGAAAGAAAATCGGGCAGCAGAAGAACGATCCAGGTGACGGGTCATGCCTCCGGCTATGGTCGCACCTGAGCGGGAAATACCCGGCAATAATGCCAACACCTGGGAAAAGCCGATCCAGAGACTGTCCTTCCAGGTAATCTGCTCCATGGAGCGGTTACGGTGTCCAACGGTTTCTGCAATCACTAACAACACGGCCGTGCAAAGCAGAAAGACACCTGTCATTTTCGGGCTGGCAAAAGCATGCTCAATCATATCCTTGCCAAGCAGACCGACAACCACTGCCGGAACTGTTGCCACGATCAGGTACCAGCCCATCTTTGCATCAGGATCAGCAAATGGTTTGCCGGCACTAATTCCCCGAACAAAGGCGGCAGCAATTGTAGTCAGATCTTTCCAGAAATAGATAAACACGGCAAACAGGGTACCCCACTGTACCAGAACGTCAAAAATAAAGGCCTGGGAATGAGAGAATTCCCAACCCAGAAAATGAGGTACCAGCACCAAATGACCCGAGCTTGAAACCGGAATAAATTCGGTCAACCCCTGGACAACTCCGAGAATAATCGCCTGAAAAAAAGTCATGTTTCATCTCCCTGATGAAATCATTAAAATATCGTAGTGGAAATCTTCGTCTTGAGCTGAACATATCAGATCAATTTAATGGACTTTATGATATCTATCGTATATTTTTCCTTGAATAAAGAGAATTATTTTATACACATCTAATTAATTCCACCAGCCAACTTTTCCTGAGACCTGTTTCCTTGAAAAAACAACCCGGATGGTTCAATACATTCCCACTACTCTGCAGCCTGTGTACTTCTGCAATGCTGCTCTGCGGGTGCATGATGGCTGGTCCGGACTACCAGTCACCGGAATCCAGTGAAAACATTCAAATTCATGCTGCAGAGTATCCAGAAACGCGGTATGTGCAGGCCGACTTAAGCCGCTGGTGGGAGGTGTTTAACGACCCTCTCCTCAGCAATCTTATCAGCCGGGCCGAACAGAATAACCTGGATCTGAAGATAGCACTGGCCAGGGTGAAAGAGGCCAGGGCTATAGTCGGTATAACCTCCTCCGGCCTGTACCCGGTCCTGAATGCAGACGGTTCCATTGACTGGGGCAAACAGAGCGAAAATGTCAATCCTCTGGCTACCGGCGAACAGACGCAGTACAGCCTGACAGCCGATGCCGGCTGGGAAATTGATCTGTTTGGCCGTATCCGCCGCTCCATTGAGGCGGCCACTGCCGATTATCAGGCAACCTGGGAAGATCATAACGATATATTAATCACCATACTTGCCGAAACAGCAACCACATATCTCCAGATCCGTACTCTGCAGGCCCA
>JAYEKB010000397.1:0-3622 GCA_034660835.1 Thermodesulfobacteriota bacterium | reverse complement strand
AGTTTCTCCCTGACCGGTACCTTTGGGTTTGCCTCCCTCAAAACAAGCAATTTTTTTGACTCAAACAGTGGCGTTTACGGAATTGGCCCGTCCTTTAACTGGAACATTTTTGACATGGGCAAAATTCGGCAGCAGATAGCAGTGGAAGATGCCAGAACCGAACAGGCTCTGCACTCCTATGAATTGACCATGCTTGAGGCAATTAAAGAGGTAGAAGACCGCCTCCTGGGGTATCATGAACAGCGAATTCGGATGGACGCCCTGGGACATTCCGTCCAGGCCTCCCGGGAAACGCTTACCATGTCGACAAAACTCTACAAAGACGGGCTGACCGGTTTTCAGGACGTACTTGATGCCCAGCGTTCTTTGCTGTTGGCAGAGGGTAACCTGGATGAAGCCCGCGGCACTACCGGGATTCAGCTTGTCGGCCTCTATAAGGCCCTGGCCGGTGGATGGGACAATCAGAAGACAGAAAACAGAGGACAGATGACAGATTGATCTGTCCAATTATTTTGGCATTTTATTTTATTCCGGACAAGTTATCCCGATGAAGCACTCACATCTTTTTTTCATTGCTGTTGCTGTCCTGACCGTCATCTTTCTTATCGGCTGCCAGAAGGAAAAACTGCAGGCCCCTCCGCCGAAGCCACCTGAAGTAACCGTGGCAAAACCGGTTGTTAAGGATGTTACCAACTACGTCTATTTCACCGGCTATACCGAGGCCAGAAAATCCGTTGAACTGCGGGCCCGTGTAGAAGGTTTTCTTGAAAGTTTTTACTTTAAACCTGGTGAGCTGGTCAAAAAAGGAGATCTGCTGTTTGTTATTGATCCAAAACCGTTTGAGGCCAAAATGGCCCAGGCCCAGGCGGACCTTCTAACCAGGCAAGCTGAGTTGAAGCTTGCCAAGGCAAGCCTGCAGCGAAAAGAAAGCGCTTTTAAAGAAAAAGCGGTCAGCGAACTGGCCGTACTTGAGGCCAGGGCCGAACGCAGTAAAGCCGAAGCTAAAGTTCTGGGAGCGGAAGCTGTCCTGACCGAAAGCAAGCTTGAACTCTCGTATACCAGAATCCATGCCCCGGAAAGCGGACGAATCAGCAGGAACCTGGTCGACACAGGTAACCTGGTTGGTGCAGGCGGCGACAAGACTCTGCTGACGAACATTGTCAATTACGACCCGATTTACTCGTACTTTAACGTAGATGAACGATCTCTCATGCTCTACAAAAAACACAACAGGAAAAAAAGCCTCAATACTGCAACCGGGGATACTCCTGTTTTTTTAGCCCTGGAAGGGGATAAAGGCTATCCACGCCAGGGAGTGGCGGATTACATGGACAACAAGGTTGACCTGGCAACCGGTACCATCCAGGCACGGGCTGTTTTTGCAAATGAGGATCTGTTTATTGTACCCGGCCTGTTTGCTAAGATTCGTATCCCTTACCAGGAGAAAGAAGATGCATTGCTGATCCCAGATGCTGCCCTGTCCGCAGACCAGCGAGGCCGCTACCTGTTGACTGTAAATGATGAGAATATCGTTGAATACAAGCCGGTAGAAATTGGTGCACTTGTTGAGGGCTTACGGGTGATAACAAAAGGGATTACTGCTGAAGACCGGGTAGTTGTGAAAGGGATTCAACGGGCCAGGCCCGGTTCTCCGGTCGCACCTGAGGAAGAAGGAAAGAAAAAACAGCCTGCTGATAATGATAAGGCTAAGTAGTGTGGCAGGCATAAAATATAAAAACTTCAAAGTTCCAAGCGGTCACAGGTGGTGCAGATTTGTGCAGGTAAGCGCAGACTCCGGGCGTTCTTGTTCGCTATAGTTTGCTATGCGTACAAGAACGATCGTGCAAAGCTGCGATGCCTGTGATCGCTTACGGTTAAAGGTATGAGTCGTTTCTTTATCAACCGCCCCATTTTTGCTGCGGTCATCTCCATTATTATTGTCATTGCCGGACTCGTAACCATGTCCGGTCTGCCCATTGCCCAGTATCCGGAACTGGCACCGCCCACGGTTCAGGTCTCCACCATGTACCCCGGAGCCAATGCCCAGGTTATTGCCGACACAGTGGCTGCTCCCATCGAACAGCAGATCAATGGCGTGGAGGGCATGATTTACATGTCCTCCACCTCCACCAACTCCGGTGTGTATAATCTGACGGTTTCCTTTGAAACCGGAACCGATGCCGACATGGCAGCCGTGCTGGTGCAAAACCGGGTTGCCATTGCCAATCCTTCCCTGCCCGAAGAGGTCAAGAAAGCAGGCGTATCCACCAAGAAACGCTCCAACTCCATTGTGTTAATGGTGACACTGACCTCACCAAACAACACCTATGACAAGTATTTCCTGAGCAACTACATCACACTGCGGTTGAAAGACGAAATCTCCCGCATTGAAGGCATCGGCGATGTTTCCGCCTTTGGTGCCGGCGATTATTCCATGCGCATCTGGCTTGATCCCAACAAACTCAGGGCCAGGGACCTGACCACAAGCGATGTACAGAATGCACTCAGCGAACAGAATATCCAGGTAGCTGCCGGCCAGATCGGCGCACCTCCAGCACCTGCGGGCCAGGCCTTCCAATACACCATCAACACGCTTGGCCGCTTAAGCGACCCGGAGCAGTTCGGCAATATCATTGTCAAACAGACTGAGGGCGGTCGGATAACCAGGATCAAAGATGTTGCCCGGGTGGAGATGCAGTCCAAAGAATACGGCTATGATACCCGGCTCAATGGCCAAGAAAATGCGATCATGCAGATCTACCAGCTGCCCGGCGCCAATGCCATTGAACTTGCAAAAAAAATCAGGGCCAAGATGGAAGAGCTGAAAAAATCCTTTCCGCCTGACCTCGAATACCAGATTCCTTTTGATACCACTATCTTTGTCGAGGAGGCCATTGCCGAGGTCGAGGAAACCCTCTGGATTGCCATCGTCCTGGTACTTATCGTCATCTTTGTTTTTTTGCAGGACTGGCGGGCGACCCTGATCCCGCTGGTGACCATCCCGGTATCCCTGATCGGTACCTTTGCCGTTATGGGATTGATCGGCTTTTCCATCAACATGATCACCCTGTTCGGCATTGTCCTGGCCATCGGCATTGTGGTGGACGATGCCATTGTGGTGGTGGAAAACACCATGCGCAACATCGATGAGCACGGCATGACTTCCAAGGAAGGGGCGCTGGCTGCCATGGAAGAGGTCTCCGGCCCCATTGTCGCCACCACCCTGGTGCTGCTGGCCGTGTTTATCCCCACCGCCTTTCTCGGCGGCATCACCGGCCAGTTGTACCGACAGTTTGCCCTGACCATTGCCGCCTCCACCTTTTTCTCTTCTATCAACGCCCTGACCATGAGTCCGGCGCTCTGTGCAATTGTTCTGCGGCCCACCCCGAAAAAGAAAATGATTTTCTTTCGCTGGTTTGATACTTTTTTTGATAAATCTCGTAACGGCTATGAGTCGATTGTCAGGCTCATGGTCCGCCGGTCGTTTATCACGATGCTCATTTTCGGCGGTATATCCTTTGCGGCCTGGACCGGATTCACATCTCTGCCAACAGGATTTATTCCGACGGAAGACCAGGGATATGCCATGTATGCGGTCCAGCTTCCCGATGCCGCATCGCTT
>JAYEKB010000396.1:0-7950 GCA_034660835.1 Thermodesulfobacteriota bacterium | reverse complement strand
GCTTAACAACCCGGTGCGCCTTGAATGGCTGCCGCCTGCCCTTATATGGCAGCTTGTCGGCAGTACCTCCGGATCAACCTTTGTCGATATCGGGGCCGGTACCGGCTACCTGACCTGGGAAATAGCCGACATCGCCGGGCCTTCCGTCCGGATTCATGCCCTGGATATTGAACCCCTGATGATAGAGGAGATGCAGGAAACTCTGCCGGATAACGGGTCGGTCAAACCACAACTGATGGCAAGGGACCAGCTGCCGTTTGCCGATGACTGCGTGGACGGTGTCTGGATGATCACTCTGTTTCATGAGTTGGAACCTCCAGAGCCGCTGCTTAAGGAAATCAGAAGGGTGTTGCGGCCGGGTGGCTGTCTGTTAATTATTGACTGGGAGAAAAACGAGGAGTCCTGTGAGCATGGGCCACCTCTGGAGCACCGGGTTGCAGAGGATACCACCAGACAACAGGTTACAAAAACCGGCTTTCAAAATGTAGAGATAGTCCCAGGTTTCCATTTCCATTACGGAGTCATTGCCCAGGTCTGAACTGATAACAATAAACCCCAAGCCCGAACCACAACCCAGAATTGAATAAAATACTATGTCGAATACAAAAAACTGGAAGATAGCTCCCTTGGATGTACTGAATGCCGGACCGGTTGTGCCGGTGATAGTGATACGAAAAATTGAGCAGGCGGTTCCCCTGGCTCAAGCATTGCTTAAAGGCGGTGTCAATGTCCTGGAAGTCACTCTGCGCAGTGAGGTGGCGGTTGATGCCATCCGCCGGATCAGCCGGGAGGTTCCCGGGGCCATAGTCGGTGCAGGTACCGTTGCATCATCGGGTGACCTTGAAGCTGTTGCAGAAGCGGGCGCTGTCTTTGCCATAAGCCCCGGTCTGACCCCGACCCTTCTTACGGCTGCCAACCAGGGTCCCATTGCCCTGATCCCCGGCATTTCAACCGCTTCTGAGCTGATGTTCGGAATGGAAATGGGTTATAACGAGTTTAAATTCTTTCCTGCCGAGGCAGCAGGCGGTGTACAGATGCTCAAATCCATCGGCGGTCCCTTTCCCCATATCACCTTCTGTCCCACCGGTGGAGTCTCTCCCAAAAACTACAATGACTACCTTGCCCTTGCCAATGTGGCCTGCGTCGGCGGTTCCTGGATTGTTCCGTCACAGGAGATCGAGATGGAGAACTGGGACGCCATAACTAAACTTGCCCAAAAGGCGGTGGCCGAAAGCCGGAAATAACCCCTCCAACATCTCCCATATTGCATGTTCGCTGATATTATATCCATTTTTATCAATGTCGTAACCCCGGTTTTCGGGTTGGTTGGTATCGGTTATCTGGTGGGTCCCCGGCTGCATCTGGAAACCAGTACCCTTTCCAGGATAGCCTACTATGTTTTTGTGCCCGCTTTTGTCTTTCACCACATCAGCGGTGCTGAAATAGTCCTGGAGCATACCGGCAAACTGCTGGTGTATATCGTGGGAGTTCATATAATCGGCGCACTTTCCGGATACGGACTTGCACGCCTGTTGAAGCGCTCAAAGAAAAAAGCAGCAGCTTTCGCCTTGATTGCCGCGTTCGGCAATGTGGGTAATTTCGGCGTTCCGATTATTATTTTCAGATTGGGAGAATCGGCCGCTGTTACTGCGACACTCTATTTTGTAGCCATCAACATGACAGCCTTTATCATCGGTGTCGGTGCTGCTTCCTGGATTCGCGGCAGTGGTCTGGCTGCCATCTATTCCGTTTTCAAGACTCCGGCCATCATCGTCTTGATACCGGCTCTTGCCTTTCCAATGACCAACACTGAAATTCCCCTGGCACTGTCACGCATTATTGAATTGCTCTCAGGAGGTATGATTCCTGTTATGCTCATTGCCATGGGGCTTTCACTGGCAGGATCAAAGAAGATAAAGATGGATTTTGATGTTTTACTGATTACCGGGGTACGTTTGGCGTTTTTGCCTTTTCTTGCTCTTGTCCTGGCACTTTTGTTTGGTATCACCGGTATAGAACGAAGCGCCGGTATCCTGCAGGCCGGTATGCCGGCGGCAGTGTTGACCTGGCTTATTGCCACGGAGCACGACCTGATGCCGGATTTTGTTTTTTCCGTACTGGTCATGTCAACGATCTGCAGCCTGTTGACTTTAACGGTTCTGCTTGCATTTGTATAACAGGAAACTTTGGGGTTTGTGCATAAATAAGTTAAGTTACACAAAGGGAACAGATGACAGGTTCAAAAATGTTTGACCCGCAAAAACGCAAAAGAATCAACAATCCGGAACGCCTTGAATGGCTGTCGTCCGCCCTGATATGGAAGCCTTGCCAAAAGGCAATGACTGATAGCTTGAAGTAGCCACTGATCAACATCAACCCCTGGAGGATTGTATGCTTGCCCTGCTGGCTCTACTGCCCATTCTGACTGCTCTCGTTTTGATGGTCGCCTTCAGGGTTCCCGCTACCCGCGCCATGCCTCTTGCCTGGCTGGTGGCTGCTGCCTGCGCTTTTTTTGGCTGGGGTCTGGAAATTCCCTATATTGCCGCCATGTCGATCCACGGGGCCATTACTGCAGTTGGTGTGCTGGTTATTATCTTCGGTGCTCTGATTATCCTTGCCACCTTTCAGAACTCGGGCGGTATGGAAACCATCCAGTACGGAATGCAGAAGATTTCTCCGGACAGCAGGGTTCAGGCGATCATCATCGGCTGTATGTTCACAGCCTTTATTGAAGGGGCTGCAGGATTCGGCACACCCGCAGCTCTTGCCGCTCCTCTGCTCCTGTCTCTGGGGTTTCCGCCGCTGGGTGCTGCCATTTTCTGTTTGGTTGTCAACTCCTTTCCCGTAACCTTCGGGGCGGTCGGCACCCCCATCATCATGGGCTTTGAGTATATTAACCCCATGGTTCAGCAGGCCATTGACAGCGGCGCTGACGGAGTCAATTTTCATTCTGTTGCCGAGTTTCAAAAAATAATCGGCCAATGGGCCATGATTCTCCACGCGCCCATGATATTTATTCTACCCGTCTTCATGCTTGGGTTTATCACCCGTTTTTTTGGCCCGGCCCGGCGCTGGGCAGATGGGTTTAAGGCCTGGAAATTCTCCATCTTCGCCTCCACCAGCTATTTTATCCCCTCCTTTCTCTTTGCCTGGTTTGTCGGTCCGGAATTCCCGGCGCTCATCGGTGGGCTGACCGGATTGGGAATTGTGGTCATTGGCGCCAAAAAGGGATTTTTGCTGCCCAAAGAGATATGGACCTTTGGCGACCCCTCCGGATGGGATCCGCAATGGAGCGGTACTATCTCCGGCGGCTCCACGGAATTTAAATCACACATGTCACAGTTCAAGGCATGGATGCCTTATATCCTGATCGGATTGATCCTGGTGGCCACCCGCATCCCTGCTCTGGGCCTTAAATCCATCCTTGCAGGTATTGTCATACGTTTTCCCCATATCCTGGGTTATGAAAATGTTAACAATGCCCTGCAGCCCCTCTACCTGCCAGGGACTATCCCTTTCATGCTGGTTGCCCTGCTGACAATTATCTTCCATGGTATGAGTGGAAAAAAAGCAGCCCTTGCCTGGAAACAGGCCCTGGCCAACCTGAAAAATCCGGCCATTGCCCTGATCTCGGCAACAGCCCTGGTCTCCATCTTCCGGCTCTCTGAACAAAATCCCGCGGACCTGCCTTCCATGCCGATGGCCCTTGCCGAGTTTGTTTCCAGTGCGGCCGGGGGTACCTGGCCGATGTTTGCAGGCTTTATTGGCGGCTTGGGCTCCTTTATCACCGGTTCCAATACCATTTCCGACCTGCTCTTTGGCGAATTTCAATGGGGTGTGGCTGAAAGCGGCGGATTCTCACGCCAGATCATGGTCGCGGCCCAGGGAGTAGGCGGTGCATTTGGTAACATGGTCTGTATCAATAACGTGGTAGCTGTTTGCGCGGTTGTCGGACTGGTCGGTAAGGAAGGTGATATTCTCAAAAAAACGGCCATTCCTTTTATTTTCTACGGCCTGGTGGTTGGCTGCATGGTTTTTCTCATTCTTTCTTTGTATCCGAACCTGTTTTAAGGGGACTGCGATGACTCATAACCCTTACCATGATTTTACAGAAGCTATTGCTCCCCAAATCCCTGCTGATCGTATTTATACAGACTCGCTCAGGTGCCTTGCCTATGGCACGGATGGAGGCTTTTACCGCCTGGAACCTAAGGTGGTTGTCCGGTCCTTGTCCGAAGAGGATATGATCTACTGTCTGCGCGAAGCCACAGCCCGTAAACTTCCAGTGACCTTCAAGGCTGCCGGTACTTCGCTTTCCGGCCAGACCATTTCCGACTCCATCCTGATCATGGCAAGTGAAGGCTGGGAGCAGTACGAGGTTCTTGAGGGAGGGGAAAAAATCCGGCTCCAGCCGGGAATCGTGGGTGCAAAGGTCAACCGTATCCTTGCCCCGTACGGACGTAAATTTGGTCCGGATCCGGCCTCTATCAACTCGGCCATGGTGGGCGGTATTATCATTAACAATGCCTCGGGTATGAACTGCGGCACCCATGAAAATGCCTATGAGACCATTGAATCGGCCCGGATTATCTTTGCCGACGGCACCCTGCTGGATACCGGGGATGCAGAGAGCAGAGATAACTTCCAAAAACTCCGGCCCGGTTTTATCGAAAAGATAGAAGAAATTCGAGATCGGGTGCGGGCAGACAAGAAGTTTGCCGCCCGTATCCGCAGAAAATATTCGATCAAGAATACCACCGGATTTTCCATTAATCCTTTCATTGATTACGACGATCCCTTCCATATCATCGTAAACCTGATGATCGGATCGGAAGGAGCCCTGGCCTTTGTTGCCGAGGTGGTGATGTTTTCTGTGGTCAATCATCCCTGCAAGGCCAGTGCCATGGTCTATTTCCCCGATATTTTTACCGCCTGCGAGGCAGTGGTGGCCCTGAAAAAGGGGCCGGTTGACGGGGCCGAACTCCTGGACCGACTGTCCCTGCGCTCAGTGGAAAACAAAGAGGGGATTCCTGCTTTTATTAAGGATTTTGACGAGAATATCACCGCTGTCCTGCTGGAAACCCTGGCCCCGGACAAGGAAACGCTGAAGCAAAACATTGCAGCCATCAAGGAGATCCTGACCGATTTTCAGACCGTACGGCCGGTAGAATTCACAGCAGACCTGGCGGAATATGGCAAACTCTGGGATATCCGGAAAGGGGTCTTTCCTGCCGTCGGCGGTATGCGTGAAATCGGCACTACCTGTCTGATCGAGGATGTGGCCTACCATCTTGAGACCCTGCCGGCAGCCACCAGAGAACTGCAAGAGATCATTGCCAGGCATGGCTACAGCGACGGAGTGATTTACGGCCATGCCCTGGAAGGGAACTTCCACTTTATCATTAATCAGGATTTCAGCGATCCTGCCGAGGTCAAGCGCTATGATGATATGATGTCTGATGTCATAACCATGACCATTGATAAATATGACGGTTCGCTCAAGGCCGAGCATGGTACCGGCCGCAACATGGCTCCCTTTGTCCAGCGGGAGTGGGGTGACAAGGGATATGCGTTGATGCAGGAGATCAAGGAACTCTTTGACCCTGATTTCATTCTTAACCCGGGGGTAATCATCAATGATGATCCCGAATGTCATCTGAAGCATTTTAAGCCGCTGCCTGCATGCGATCCGTTAATCGATAAGTGCATTGAGTGCGGGTTCTGTGAAGTGAACTGTGTGAGTAACCAGTTCAGTCTCTCTGCCCGCCAGCGCATCGTGGTTCAGCGTGAGATCGCACGCCTTAAGCAGACCGGACAAGACCCGACCAGGTTGGCTGAACTTGAAAATGGTTTCGTCTCACTTGGAGAAGAAAGCTGTGCAGGCGATGGACTCTGTGCCCTGTCCTGTCCGGTGGGCATTGACACTGGAAAATATATCAAACAGTTACGGGGTGATCAATTAAGCGCCAAAGCTCAAAAAACCGGTAAATGGGTGGCGGAGCATCTCTCCGGGGTCACAACTGCTGCTGCCGTTTCTTTGAATGTTGTAAACTCTGTCCATTCCCTGATTGGAACCAAAGCTCTTAAACGGATGAGCAATACAGCGCGGTCGCTCTCCAAAGATCGTATCCCCAGGTGGACTCCTGCCATGCCCAGAGGTGGTTCTGCTCCTGGGAAAATAGAAGTCAATCCGGAGGCCCCGCGCAAAGTGGTGTACTTCCCCTCCTGTATTGCCCGGTCCATGGGACCTGCCAAAAATGACCCTGTGCAGGATTCCATTTCCGCTGTCACCATCAGGGTTTTGCAAAAGGCAGGGTATGGAATACTATTTCCTGCTGAAATGAAAAAGCTCTGTTGCGGTACTCCATGGGAATCCAAGGGTTTTGCTGAAATTGCCGACCGAAAATCTGCGGAGCTTGAAAAGGCATTGCTTGCAGCCTCGGAGCAGGGAAAATATCCTGTTCTCTGCGATACTTCCCCTTGTCTCTATCGCATGCGAAATGTTATGATAAAGAAACTGAAACTCTACGAACCGGTCGAGTTTGTACATGAATTTTTGCTTGACCATCTGTCATTTACCAGAAAAAATGTAACCGTTGCCATCCATTCCACCTGCTCCACCCAAAAGCTCGGTCTCACCGGACTGTTGGAGAAGGTGGCCGGCATGTGTGCTGAAAAAGTGATCCTGCCTCCGGATGTCAACTGCTGCGGCTTTGCCGGTGACAAAGGGTTCCATCTTCCAAAGCTGAATGAACATGGACTGCGCAAGGCAGTGCCGGTGGTGCAACAGGCGGGAGCCGTTGCCGGGTACTCGAACAGCCGGACCTGTGAGATCGGCTGCGCCACATATACCGGGATTCCCTATATGTCAATTATGTATCTGGTAGACGAAGCTACACAACCACGCGTAAGTGATCAGGGGCACCGTATATCCGCACGGTCGCGCCTGCACGCATAGAGGGGCTATAGCAACCAGTCGCGCCTGCACGAATCTACGGCACCCCTGGTCACTTACAAGTTTTGAGCAAGTGAAAATGTATTGTTACAAACCCTGTGATTGATTACAATTTCGTATCTGACAAGGAGTAACTGCCGAATATGACACATCATGTATCGTTTTTCTCCACCTGTCTTGCAGACACTGTTTTTCCTGAAATCGGCATTCAATCGGTACTATTACTGGAAAAACTGGGCTGCAAGGTAACGTTTAACCCCAAACAGACCTGCTGCGGCCAGCCCCTGACTAACTCCGGTTTTCACAAAAAGGCCAGGTCGGCCATGAAAACTCTTACTCAGGCCCTGCTGGATGACAACAGTGAGTATGTGGTGGCCCCATCCGGTTCATGTGTTCTCCAGGTCAAAGAATATCCAAGAATGTTCAAAGATGATCCAAAATGGCAGGCAAAGGCGGAAGAACTTGCAGCCAAAACCTGGGAGATCACTGATTTCATTGTCACGGTTCTGGGCATAACTGATGTGGGGGCAAGCCTTCCCGGCAGAGCGGTATATCATCCATCCTGCCATCTCACCCGGCTTCTGCATATAAAAAAGCAGCCGCTGGCCTTGCTTGAAAATATCAGGGATCTGGAATTGGTGCCCATGAAGGGGCAGTCCAAATGTTGCGGATTCGGCGGCTCCTTTGCCGTAAAACTGGGGCCGCTTTCCGGGGCCATGGTCACCGAAAAAGTGGACAATATCAAGGCCGCAGGTGTTGATTTCCTGATCGGAGCTGACGGTGGCTGCCTGATGAACATAAAAGGACGGATTGATCGAGAAAAACTGGACATCAAGGTGCTTCATGTGGTGGAAGCGTTGATGTATGGTAATTAGCCCGCATATTTCACAAGTCGAGGCGGCTGCAGATGCGCTGAGCGCAGGAGTAGGCTATAGTTGCCTATGCCTGCTCCTGCAGCGACAAAGCAGGTGCGGTCGCATCGGCTTGCCTTCGGT
>JAYEKB010000395.1:0-7962 GCA_034660835.1 Thermodesulfobacteriota bacterium | reverse complement strand
TCGCATCGGCTTGCCTTCGGTGAACACTTTGCAAATTTAAAGTAGGGAATAATGCGCAATTTTATCATATGATTTACAGAGGTTACCTTAAAATGAGCAAAGTGTTCATGAAATATGCGGGCTAAAATTGCTACAATAGTGGTCCGACCAACAGGGCTGCATTTTCTTTGAATCTCTGTACAAAGGATCTGTGCTGAAAAGTATCGTGATCAACCGGATACGATCCTGCAATATACTGCTGTTGCAGACCGCGCAACCGGCCTGTAAATTCCTGGTCATAAATGAACAGAGTCATTTCAAAATTCAGCCAGAAAGATCGCATATCAAGGTTTACAGAGCCAAACAGACAAAAATCATTATCAACCGTGATGGTCTTGGAATGCAGCAACCCTTCGGTAAAGAGCATTATGTTCACACCGGCTCGGATGAGACCTTCAAACATGGCCAGGCTGGCATAATGAACAAGCTTTGAGTCGTTTTTCTCCGGCACTATAATGGTCACCGCAACCCCGCGTCTTGCTGCTGACTTCAGTGCCGAAAGAATAGCATTATCCGGGACAAAATAGGGTGTTGTCAGGATAAGTTCTTTACGGGCGGCATAGATGGTTGTCAGCAGCAGGTCATGGATCGCATTTGGCCTGAAACCCGGCCCTGACGGGACCAGTTGAACCACTGCCTCGCCCACGGAATCAGGAGAAAACAGCATTTCTTTTTCAACAAGAGAATCAATAGAGACCCCGGTTTCCAGGGTCCAATCATAGAGAAAGGCTGCAATCATCACCTCGATTAACGGTCCCCTGATGCGAACCATGGAATCCTTCCACTGGCCAACGCCGCTGTCCTGCTTGAAAAATTTGGGATCAACAAGATTCTGACTGCCGGTATAACCAATTTTTGAGTCGATGATGACCATTTTCCGGTGATTTCTCAAATCGACACGGACAAACAGGGTGCGAAAGATACCAGCCGGCAGGACCTCAACAACTTCAATTGCGGCTTTTCGCATTTTGCTCGTAACCTGGCTGGCCAGAAATTCTTTACTGCCGATGGAATCAAGCATTACCCTGCAGGAAACCCCTCTGTGGGCTGCATTGATCAAGGCCTCAACAACCTTGTCTGCGTATCCGCCCTGGTACATGATGTAAAACTGCAGGTAGCAGAATGATGTGGCTGCATTAATGTCTTCCAGAAGGGTGTCAAAAAAAAGATCTGAGCTGTCAATCAGCTGCAGATCATTACCCTGCATGGAAGGAATGGAGAATTCCGAATCTATCTGACGATGTACAGGCTCACATTCCGGATTGATTTTTCCCCAGTCAACATTGGCTTTTTTTTTGAGAGCAACAGCCCAGCGCTCAAGGAAATCTACATTGACAGCTGCCCTTTTTGCCCTGTTTTCACCAAGACGATTTTCTCCAAACATCAAATAAATGATTGCACCGGCAAAGGGAAGCAGCAGGATAACCACCAGCCAGGCAAGGGAGACGCTTGCCGCGCGTTTTCGCATTATTACCCGAAGGGAGAGACCGATCCTGATGGCAAGGTCGGCGATGAAAAGCAATGAGGTAAATATCCAGTAAACGTGCTCCATTGTGTTCTGTCCTCGGCAAAAAAAGTCAACTATGCGGACAAGATAACCTGTACCCACATTCTGGAAGTGTTGCACACTCATGTTGGGTGGTCAAGGAAAATAGTATGAAAAGAGCCCATTACCACATCGGCTATACACAACTGTTCCTCTATGATGTATACTGAAAAAAGTTTGCTTTCTGTATTTATTCAAGATCTCCGAAATATAGAGTATTTGATGAAGGTTAAAGGTTTTTCTGCAGCAGCTGTTCAGGCGGGTATTCGCTACCCGGATCGACTGGACCTGGGATTGATTTATTCCGAGGTACCGGCTGTAACCGCCGGCGTGTTCACAATAAATCAGGTTAAGGCCGCACCGGTTATCCTGGATATGGAAAGATTGCGTCAGGGCAGGGCACAGGCCATATTGGTCAACAGCGGCAATGCCAATGCCTGCACAGGTGTTCAGGGCATGAAAATCGCTAAGGAAACAGGAGCAATGGCTGCCGATGCTTTAGGCATTGACGAAGAACTGGTCCTGGTAGCGTCCACCGGTGTGATCGGCGAACAACTTGATCCGAAACCTTTTACTCAAGCTGTTCCCCGGCTTGTAGATAAAGTGTCTGCTGACGGTTTTGACGACCTTGCCCGGGCAATCATGACCACCGACACTGTTCCCAAAACATCATCTGCCACCATTTATATCGATGATACTGAAGTCAGGTTGCTTGGTGTCGCTAAAGGGTCCGGCATGATCATGCCGAATATGGCGACCATGCTTTGTTTTGTAGTGACGGATGCCCAAATCGTTTTTTCGGTTCTCAAAGATGCTGTCAAAACCGGTGTTGAACTGTCGTTCAACCGAATCACTGTTGACGGTGACACTTCCACCAATGACATGGTGCTGGTAATGGCAAACGGTGCTGCCGGAAATGAGTGGATTGATGAGGAGAATCCTAAAGCCCGGAAAGTTTTTTCTGACGCACTCCATACGATTTTCAAAGATCTTGCCTTACAGATAGTGAAGGATGGTGAAGGAGCTACAAAGCTGGTCACTGTCCGAGTTGTTGGTGCCCGGGACAGGGAAGGGGCCATAAGTGCTGCCCGGACCATTGCTAACTCTCCACTTGTGAAGACTGCTTTTTTTGGTGAAGATGCCAACTGGGGTCGTATTATCGCCGCCCTTGGCCGATCGGGATGCTATTTTCGGCCGGACAGGGTTTCTATTGCCTTTGACGATGTTATCATGGTTGAAAGCGGCCTTAGTCGTGGTAAAGAGGTTGAAGATGCTGCATCGGAAGTCCTGAAGCACAAGGAGTTTACTGTCACAGTCGACCTGCGTGACGGCATGGAAGCAGCAGAATTTCTTACCTGCGATTTTAGCTACGATTATGTCAAGATTAACGCGGATTACAGGAGCTAATCCAGTGAATCTTGCATAGATAGAGGTTTTTGTGAAACAGCTGCTTATCTGCCGACATGCCAAGTCGAGCTGGAAGAATTCGGAACTGGCTGATATCGACCGCCCGCTTAACAAGAGAGGAAAGAGAAATGCGCTGCTCATGGGTGAACGGCTTGCTGCGCGTGGAATGGTTCCTGATTGTATCCTGAGTAGTCCTGCAAAGAGGGCCGGAAAAACGGCTGTTCGCCTGTGTAAAGCAATGAAGGTGTCCAGGAAACAGATTTGCATAAATGATGCCATTTATGACACGGACAGCCAGGAGTTGCTCAGCATCATCAGCAAAACAGATGATTGCTATTACCGGCTCATGTTGATCGGTCACAACCCTGAATTTACTCTGCTGGTCAATGCTCTGGCGCAGGTCGAAATTTATAATGTTCCAACCTGTGGAATTGCGGCCTTCAGCTTTGCAGTTAACAGCTGGCAGGATGTGCAGCAGGCACAGGCTGAGCTTCTTTTTTTTGATTATCCCAAAAAAGCAGCACAGTGACCATTTATGAGCAAAAAAAGTAAATCCTATGGTGTACTGCTTGACAAGATTTCACCGCCTGAAGGATTACTGCTTCTTATCCTGGCAATGCTTATCGGTGCATCCACCGGGCTTGCTGCTGTTTTTTTCATTCACCTTATTGTTCTGATTCAGAACCGGTCCTACAGTACGGTCCAATTCCTGTTTCCACATCTCGGTCTCTGGAGTTTTGTGATAGTGCCTGTGGCCGGAGCTCTGCTGGTGGGGCCACTTATTGCCTGGTTTGCCCGTGAGGCTAAAGGGCATGGTGTGCCAGAGGTCATGCAGGCGCTGGTTCTCAGGGGAGGCCGGATACGACCAAGGGTTGCAATAGCCAAGATCATTGCCTCGGCGCTGTGTATCGGTACGGGCGGTTCGGCAGGACGTGAAGGTCCGATCGTTCAGGTTGGCTCTGCCCTTGGTTCCGCCATGGGCCAGGTTTTGCATCTTTCCGATGAACGGATTAAAAATCTTGTTTCCTGCGGTGCTGCTGCCGGTATTGCCGCCACTTTTAACGCCCCCATAGCCGGTGTTGCCTTTGCCATAGAAGTGTTGATGAGCGGACTTCAGGTGCGGATGTTCGGTAATGTGGTTATTGCTGCAGTTTCTGCCGCAATAGTCAGCCAGGCGTTTCTCGGTGACCGGCCTGCCTTTACCGTGCCTGCCTATACCATGCATTCACCGCTCACTCTTTTGTTTTACCTGCTGCTTGGGTTGGCAGCAGCCGTTGTCGGTGTCATGTTTATTCGTATGCTGGCCTGGTTTGAGCAAACTTTTGATCGCTGGAAGTTTCCCCTGGCCTTGAAACCGGCTGTGGGAGCACTTTTGCTTGGCCTGCTTGGCTTTTTTTATCTGCAGCTGCCCGGCATCGGATTTTCCGACCTGACCGAATTTCAGCTTGGCATGCCCTTGATTGAGAATATCCCTCACATGTATGGTTCAGGATTTACGTTTATCGAGCACGCCCTGCACGGATCGTACAGCTTCTGGCTCCTTGCCCTGCTGGTTATTATAAAACCCCTTGCCACCTCTTTTACTTTGGGGTCGGGCAATTCCGGTGGTGTCTTTGCTCCGTCTCTTTTTACAGGTGCTATGCTTGGAGGTGCCATGGGCTCCCTGTTTACGGCCTGGAAGCCCGAGATTGCAGGTCCATCGGGTGCTTATGCCCTGGTAGGCATGGCCGCGGTGTTTGCAGCCTGTGCCCGTGCCCCTCTCACGGCAATGCTTATTGTCTTTGAAATGAGTAATGATTATTCCCTGATCCTGCCGTTGATGGTTGCGGCGGTAACAGCCTCTTACCTTGCTCAGGCCCTGTATCCGGAGTCCATCTATACAGTAAAACTCACTCGTCGCGGTATCCGGTTTTCTGAAGGAAGGGATATGGATGTCATGCAGAGCGTGCACGTCAAAGAAGTGATGAATGAGGATCCGATAACCATCAATAAAAATCAGCCGCTGGCAGAACTGTATCAGCAATTTCAGGAAACTAATTATCTTGGTTTTCCCGTTCTTGATGAACAGAAGAAATTATGGGGAATCGTTACCCTGCAGGATATGGAAAATGCTCTTTCCCAGTCTGCAGTTAATCTGCGAGGGCTTCGTGTTGATGATGTTGCGGTCAAAGATCCGATAACCGTCTATCCTGATGAACCAATCTGGGCAGCTATCCAGAAAATGTCACCCCGTGATTTAGCCCGGTTGCCTGTCGTCAGTCGTGATGACAGAGGGATGCTGTTGGGATTGATCAGCCGCAGCGATATCCTGCGTGCCTATGATGTGGCTATTGTTCGAAAACAGCGCGGCCAGTTGCTGGAAAAACATACCAGTCTGCGTCGGGAAGAATACAATGGTTTTATTGAGTTTCGTCTGAGGCCGGACTATTATGCTGTCGGCAGGGAGTTGCGGGAGATGAAGTTTCCAACTTCAGTAAATGTAGTTTCAGTGGAACGAGAAGGTGCTATTTTAATTCCAAGGGCCGGCACGGATTTTCAGGTCGGTGATATCGTAACTTTGTTTGGTAGTAAAGATGCTCTTGCGGGAACAAAGCAAAATTTTATTCTTCCCGATAACAGTGCTGATATGGAAAGTTAAAATTCACCGGTCAGCTAAATGTATGGCCGGCAGGTAGTATGTATCGGTTTTGCCGATTTACCTCTCTTGTGTCATTTATTTCCCCGACACTTGACCGGAAAAGTAAAATATAAGAAATTTTATTTTTAAAACCAGAGTTTGCATGATAATATAAGATTAATCGACAAAAAAACTGTTTTTTTATAAAGGTTCTTCCTGTTAATTATTAAAAATTATGGCACAAACTGAAAGTACACAGGCTGAAGGGCATATCGGAGGTGTGTCTCTGGCATCGTTTCTGCAGATGCTTGAGCAGGAGCGCAAAAGCTGCACTCTGAAGGTGGCCTCCGGGAACGTGAGCGGTGGTTTTTTTTTCGAGGAAGGCGACCTTATTGATGCTGAGTGTGAGGATGTTGTTGGTCAGGAAGCAGTGTACCTCCTGTTGTCAATGGAAAATCCTACCTTCAAGGTTATTGATGCTGAAGATCGATTGCATCGTATCACTCAGCCTCTGGCGCATCTTTTGTTAAATGCTGCTACCAGAATTGATGAAAAAAAACATGAAGATGGAGCTATGAAAATGGCAAGTGGTCCGGCGGGGGCGGCTAATGTCCAGGAAAATCCGGCTGTAAAACGTGTAGTTGATACCATTATGGATATATCCGGAGTCAAGCATTATTACCTGCTCAACCGGCAGGGCAAGATGGTGACTCAGTCTTCAAAGAACCAGAAAATTGGAGACTTTATAACCTACTGTATAGTGAGCGGCATTCAAATACGCAAGAGCCTGGATGTAAGAGGGCCACACCGGATCCGTCTGGAGATGGAAAACAATGAAGTACTGCTGATTCTGCCGGGAGCCGGTATGATTATTGGATTATTGTTAGATGAGCATGCTTCAATTCAAGATATAACTGCAAGGCTTCGTCCTGCCTTAGTCAACAAATAGAGCAATAACACTGCCATGAGAAAATTGCTTCAGGAAATTTCAGTTATTCCCGGTGTTACCGGGTCTTGTATTTTTGATAAAAAAGAAGGTCCTCTCTGTAAGGATCTTCATCCGGACTTGTCTGAAGACCTTCTGCAGACCGTAGGTATCCATCTCGTCCGGTTGATACAGATGGGAAAAATGAGTGGTCTGAGTGTAAAGTCAGTCCATTTTCGTTTTGATAAGTATACTGTTGTCGGCATGCCTCTTGAAACAGGAGCGGTTCTGTTGACCATCTGCGAAGCCCATGCGAATTGTTCTCTTGTTGCCACTACTGCTGCCATGCTTGCTGCAGACATGCGTGATGAATTGGAGCGTGGTGTTCATTCTCCCGAGATCGAGGAAAGTGTAGAGGAACTGGGTGAAGTGGTTCTGGATGGGTCTGTAGATGCTGAACTGCAGCCAATGTATGATAAGATTGAACAGGCCCTGGCCGGTGCAATCGGACCTGTTGCCGGTATGATAATACAGGATTACATTCACAAATGGAAGGAATCCGGACCAGAAGTACCGGCCCGTCTTACGGAGCTTGCCTCCATGCTTACTAAAGAGATTGGTGACCCTGCACTGGAACGGGAGTTTACCGCCAGGATTGAAGAAATTATGTAAAACAGATAATATAAACTATTAAAAAAGGGCCGAGTTGGTTATACCGACTCGGCCCTTTTTTTATTCATGGAGCAATGCTCTGGATACGGCAAATGCTCGATATAGTAGCTGCAAGGATATCGAAATTGCCTTCCAGGTGTAAGAGAAAAAGAGTTGCAACTGATTTTCCTCTACCCATGGAAGGCAATAACTGCTGCCGGTCAGGATGAACGGACAGGCAGGAATTTGTTTTGTTTTATTTCTTAAACCTCTGCAGCATTTTTTCCACACTGATACGCAAACGATCAACGGAACGGGCCAGGGAACCGATTTCATCATCTGATGAGGTTGAAATGGTTTCAGAGAGATTTTTTCCCAGGCTGATCTCTGTGGCGCGTTTTTCAAGCATGGTGATCGGATCGATGATATACAGGTTGAAGAAAAACCAGAGAAGCGTCATCATCAAAGCCACAATAACAGCTCCGATTAAGACCAGCTTGACGGCTTCTTTTTTTGCAAGATCAAAGGCTTTCTGCAGTGGAACATATACAATGTAGGCAGAGGCAATATCACCGAGTTTCCAATTATAGCCATGCTCTGTCCCATAAATTGTTTTCTGTTCTGCGGGTGCATTTACCGGATCACCGTGGCAGCGGAGACATTTTTCAGCATCGACTTTGATCGGTTTGGCAAAACAGTAATAGGCTTTGCCGTTTTTTGTTATGCGTCCATCATCCTCTTTTTTATCTGGTTGTTTCTTAAATGTCTTGATGATCT
>JAYEKB010000394.1:0-7967 GCA_034660835.1 Thermodesulfobacteriota bacterium | reverse complement strand
TTCACCGAAGGCAAGCCGATGCGACCGCACCTGCTTTGTCGCTGCAGGAGCAGGCATAGGCAACTATAGCCTACTCCTGCGCTCAGCGCATCTGCAGCCGCCTCGACTTGTGAAATATGCGGGTTAGTATAGGCACCCAGCAGGGCAACATCTACATCGCCAGCCTTAAGGTCTTCCGGTGTTAAGGCAACCGGCAATCTGAAAAAACTCGGAATGCCAGTAAAGCCCATACCACCGGGATATCGTTGAATATTGATGGGGCCGGCTTCACGGCCTTCACTCAGGTTCGCTCTTTTGGTCTTCCACAGATTATATGAGGGATCTTCGGTATTCATTGGAATCACCGGCTTAACACCGGGGAATTTGTTCCACGCGCCGTCGGCAGGAAAATCCTCCTTGACAATAAGCTCACCCTCGAGCGCAAGCCCGGAGGAGAGGGCAGTATTTGAGCCTATTGTCAGTATAAGAAATATACCAATCAAGCTAATTTGCCTGGTTGCTAGGACTTTGGCCGGTTTTGATTATGAACGGCATTTTTGGCCTGCTTGTCATGGTTGAGATCGGGCTATAAATACATTTTGACCGTCGGATAAAGAATACTGCAGATCTTTCTGAAATCGAAAGCTGATCCTGTTTACATCCAAACTTTACTGAATTTATAGACTTTAAATAAAATATTACCCGGGATTCAAACATGCTGTTTTCCACTCAATTTATAGACATTGATCAATTTCTGGAACATATCAAAATCCAAATGGAAACCGATGCCGTGCAGCTTGAGGCAGGACCTATTCAGATAAACTCCCAACTTTTTATGCTGTCTGACGTTGCCATAAGCCGGTATGGGGCCAGCAAAAAAATGTTTGAGAAATTCTGTTGGCCGGACAATTCAACCCTTATCGGCTTTACCCCGCCCAAAGAAGGCACAGGAGTCATTTGGTGCGGAATAACAGCTCCGCCTGATTATGTGGGCATTCTCCATTCCGGGATGGAATACTCCAGCTTGCTTCTTACGGGATTTGATGTGGTTGAAGTGATGGTTTCCAATGATCTGCTGGCTGAATATGGTTTAACGAATGAGAAGATGTGGCATAAAACAAAGCTTCCCGAACAGGCTGTTTTTCCGTTACCCAACAGAAGGGCTGTCCGCTTTCGAAATCTGCTTTACAGCCTGTTTGACAACCAAACCATACTTGAACTTGTACAAAAAAACAGGGAGATTACTGCTTATTTTCGGGAATGGGTTATTGAAGAAATTATTGCGATTGTGTCGGAATGTTTGTCAGCTGAGGAACCCGGCCTGCGCCTAAGGAAAAAATCCCGGCACGATATTTTTCAGAAGGCGCTTAGACTGATTGATGATCAGCTCAAAAAACCGCTTTCCACAGGAGCACTGGCGCTACAGTTGGGTTCTTCACCAAGGGTTGTCCAGTACGCCTTTCAGGAAAATCTCCATATGACACCCCTGCAATATATTCTCACTCGGAAACTCCATGCCGCCAGAACAACCTTGAAAAACGATTTCCCTGATGGGCGACGGTCAAGTGTCTCGGATATTGCCACACTCTATAATATGTCTCATTTTGGCAGGTTCAGTCTGCAGTATAAAAGATTGTTCGGAGAGTCACCATCTATGACTGCGAAGCGAACGAGTTCGAGACATGATCAGACATAAGCTGCCGCTCAATTTGCGGCTAAACAGAATGTTTTTAATGGGTTCTTTTCAAGTATGACCAGATCCGTTGTTAGTTAGTCAGATGACCGATGATTGTATCAAAGGAACTTATAAAGCTGTATAATCACTGCAATTGGACCTGACCCGAGATATTGAAGGGAGCCATTGCTAATCTCAACTTTCTGACACAAAGCAAGGTGTAGCCTTGTTCCTGATTCTTTTATGGTGTCAGCACGATATACGTAACAAAAAAAACCGCCAGCCAAAGTCAACATATTTCCAAAATAGCTTGACCCCGGTTCTGGGCACACGGTTAAGATAGGAAAATCGAATCTTAAGCAAGCTGGTTCCAATCGTATCAGTACCTTACTTACAAAATCTCTCCCGGTTTCCATGTTTTCCCCTGGATTATCCCTTCTGTCACCGGTTCACCAGCATGTTGATCTCCAACGGTTCTCCGCGTGACGGATCACGTTCCAGCCAACGGGCATTCTCCTTACATTTTGTTACGCAGACTCCACAGCCGAGACAGCGTAACTCATCAATGATGATATCTTTTCCCTGTTTTTTCAGCGCACCAAACTGACAAAATGCAACGCAGATACCGCAGGATACGCATTTATCCAGGTCAACCCGACTGATATAACCAGATGATGCCAGCATGGGTGTACCATTTTTCCAGGCCTGTATGGCACCACAACAGCAACTACAGCAGTTGCAGATGGCATAGAAACGGTTGAACAGGTCGGATTTGAAAAAGGCATGATGAACATGACCACGTTTGTGCTCGGCTTCGAGAACCTCGACGGCTTCCTGCTGGGAAATTTTACGGCAGCGGTCCGGGTGATGCTCCAGGGCAAACCGGCTGAAAGGCTCTCCGATAACGAGACAAACATCAATGGGCTTACATGGTTTGGACCGGGATTTTCTACAGGGACAATCCATGAGTACAATATGATCGGGGTTTTCAAGAACAATTGATCGGGCAAGGTTAAATGGAATGACCTGCTCCAAATCCTTAAGTTCAATTTTTTGATTGAGCGTGACCAACTGTCTTGCTCCATCAAGGCTGAGAACTTTACCGTGATAGGTGTCGGCAAAGGTTATGCATTTGCCCTGGTGATCGTTTTTTTTTGATGGTTTGAAAACTCGACACAGGAACCGGGCAAACGGCTTACACTTTCGGGCAACGAAGTGCTCTCCGGTGCCGATAGCGATATAGGAATAAATCCATCGGCTGTAGATATAGCCGTGCAGCCGATTTTTGAGTGAATAGCCGTTGGTGCGGGACCCTTCTTTAAAAAATGCCCAAGTGGAGGGAAGAAAAAAAACGAATTTTCTTTTCATGAATCTTTCTGAGCCGGTAGAAAGTAGTGCTGCAGATTCAGCGATCTTTTTGTTTTGTAACTGATCGGGAGCACCCCATCTTTGTCCATTTAGGTCTTCTCGAATAGCACAAGTATGCTTCAAAGCCCCAGGTAAGCGAGGAACGAGACTCCGAATGAACAACTATGGGACATAACCTGAATAATTACTTTGGTTTTTTCCTTTTCAGGCGGCGGTAACGGTACCAGAAACCGATTCCAGTCAACACAATTCCGCCGCTGATAACCACATACCTGGCCACCATTACATCAATACTCTTCAGGGCGATCAGGATCAGCAGCAGACCCATGCAAATCAGCAGCCAGTCGGTTGCAATAGCCAGAGCGTTACTGATTTTGTGCCCAGTTTCTTGAAGATGTCCCATTAGGTTCGTACCACCGTATAGACCATATCCCCACCACTCTGTTGCTTATTTACAATGCGACCGTCATTGATCATTACCACACGATCCATCCGGGCGGCCACGTCCATCGACACAATAAAATTGTACCCCTGACCGCTTTTCATCTGTTTTAAACGTAACCTTACGTCCTTGTATCCCTTTCAACAGTCACCGCGATAATCAAACAGCTTCCTTTCCTCTGTCATTACAGATTCTCACTTAATTTGTTAGTAGATTTTTTCGGTTTTTCTGTGCTAATATACAACAATTCAAAACTTCAGGAGGATCGTATCATGGCCAAGAAAAAGAAAACCTGTGAAGTCTGCGATAAGACTGCCGCATCTCTCACCAAATGCAAAAGCTGCGGTCGCAAATACTGTAAAAAATGCCAGAGCCCCTCAACCAAGCAAAAGTTCTGTAAAGAATGCGTTGCCATGGAAGGCGTAGTTACAAAGAAAAAGAAATAACGGAATCCGTGCGCTTTCACATGCACCGCATCTGAAAGCGCTGAGGGACCTACAGTAAGCCCTACTCACGAATTCAGGATGTTGCAAAATAAGACTATTGTCATGTCATGTGCTGAGTGACGCATGGTTGGTGCAGGAGCGGCACCCTCGCCGCGATTGGCAGGTTTTTCACCTATAGCTGCAGTTTCCCCCGAGGCACGGCTCCTACTCTCTACATGGCAGATCCTTATTTACTCATACACATGCGGTTCAGACCACTGAGCAACGCCTTGATGGACGAAATAATAATATCCGTGTCCACGCCGGCACCCCACCATCCTTCCCCTTCACTGTCCAACACCTCGATATAGCTGACCGCCTTAGACGAAGAGCCTTTGGTCAATGCATGTTCGTGGTAACCGTGCAGGGTGAAAAGCAGTTCTGCATCTTCTTTCAGCGCCGTACAGAAAGCATCCAGGGGACCGTTACCTGATGCCCTTATGACCTGCTCCCTGCCGTTAATAAAGACGACAGCTTCAACATCAGCAGAGGACAAATCTTCTTCCTTGTCAATATGACGTTTGAGTACGTTAAAGCTTTTAAGTTGATAACATCCCGCAGCCAACAAATATTCCCGCTCAAAGATCTTGTATACCTCACCGGCCGACAACTCGTCACCTGTCTTGTCGGTCTCCTGCTGGATAACACGGCCAAAGCCGGCCTGCATCTCCTTTGGCAGCTTAAAACCAAACTCCTGGTCCATGATGAAGGCTGCCCCGCCTTTGCCGGACTGGCTGTTGATGCGGATAATAGACTCATAGGTCCGCCCGACATCTTCCGGGTCAATGGGCAGGTAGGGAACAGCCCATTGACCTGCGCTGTCCTGTTGCACCGCATCCATACCCTTGCTGATGGCATCCTGGTGCGAGCCTGAAAAGGCGGTATAGACAAGCTCACCGGCATAAGGATGGCGGGGATGGACCGACAGATTGGTGCAGCGCTCGTACACATTAACCACCCGGTTGATGTTGGTGAAATCAAGCTCCGGATCAACCCCCTGGGTGAACATGTTCAGGGCCAGGATCATGAGATCCACGTTGCCGGTACGTTCACCGTTGCCGAACAGGGTGCCCTCGACCCGGTCTGCACCGGCCATCAAGGCAAGTTCAGTAGCCGCAACTGCAGTGCCGCGATCATTATGGGTGTGCAGACTGATCAAGGCGCAGTCGCGATTTTTCATGTTGCGAATAAACCACTCAATCTGATCAGCATAGACATTGGGAGTAGCCATCTCCACCGTACCGGGCAGATTGATGATCACCGGCCGTTCAGGCGTCGGCTCCCACACGTCCATGACCGCCTCGCAGATTTCCAGGGCAAAATCAAGTTCCGTACCTGTAAAGCTTTCCGGTGAATACTCGTAGCGAATATCACCGTCAAACTTCTCCGCCTCCTGCCGGATAACCTTTGCCCCCTGGACACCAAGCGCAATAATCTCTTTTTTGCTCATCTTAAAGACCACATCCCGCTGCAGGGTGGAGGTGGAATTGTAGAGATGGACAATACCTTTTTTTGCTCCCTTAAATGCCTCAAAGGTCTTGCGGATCAAGGGTTCTCGCGCCTGGGTCAAGGCCTGGATAGTGACATCTTCAGGAATCAGGTCACGTTCGATAAGTACGCGGGTAAAATCATATTCCACCTTTGAAGCCGAGGGAAAACCAACTTCGATTTCCTTGAACCCGATACCGGTCAACAGCTTGAACATCTCCATCTTCTTTTCCAGGTTCATGGGCTGGACGAGAGCCTGGTTACCGTCACGCAGATCAACCGAACACCAGCGGGGTGCGGTGCTGATAGTCTTGTCGGGCCAGGTGCGATCAGGCAGCTGTACCGCGGGATAGGGACGATATTTCTTTAATTTGTCAGCCTGCATCATTTTTCCTCACTTGCAATTTACAAAAAAAAAGCCACGATTCACATTGTGAACCGTAGCTGTTGGATCTCTCTTGTTCCTCAGATTTCAGAACAATCTTCCCCCTTCTGCCACGGTTGCACCGTGCAGTCCCGGTAGAGCGAGGCTAAGGAGATTTTTTTTCATCGTCATAATAATTCTTCGTAAAGAGTTTCAACACATTCTAAAACCGGCAGGTTATTTGTCAAGTAGTAAAATATGGAACAGGATCGTTTCATTGACTCAGGGGATAACAAAAGAAACAGATAATAAAAAAGATGTAGTCAAGGCAGACATGATGCCCAGTTTAGAACTGTCAGGTCTGGAATTCTATTGAAATGTTTCTCGTTGTTAGTGATTATTCGATACCCATGGTTAAGGGCTGTAGCCCCGATCAAAAGGTCAAAATCGTCCACAAGTCTTCCCGCGCTACTTAGATCAGCTTTAATCAGGCTGAAAGTATCCATAATAGCGCAACTTATTTCAATAATAGGATATATTTCCCTCAGCCGATGAATTTTAGCCAAATTTTTAGCAAGATTCTGCGATTTCCTGGCACCATAAAGCAATTCACCATATGTAATTACCGAAAGCGCCATAGGTTCTGCCGCATGAAGACGTAAATTGCGCACAACATGTGGATCGCCTTTTAGAGAATATATAACAGTGTCTGTATCAAGTAAATACATCGTTAAATCTTGTACTGGTTTTACGCGCCTGTCGAATCTCTCGTGCGATCTCCTCCGGGCCACGTTCATCGTCCCAACAGCCGCACATTTCCAAAAAAAGCTGGGTTGCCTTTTCGTTTTTTCTCACAGGGGTCGACAAGTATTCTTTCAGCATGGCCGTAACTTCCTGGCTGATTGAGCGGTTATCCATGGCCGCCCGCCGACCTAAGGCCTCATATAATTGATCATCTAATGATCGTACCTGTAAAGTAGCCATTTGTTTCCTTTCTCATATTCTCATAAATCTTGTACTGTTTATTTATCATAATCGCTTGCCCATGCAAATGCAATCGGATTGCATGCAAACGCCATTATCAAGCAACTTGCTCTTTTCTTTAAATTTGATTGACAAGGCAGAACTTGACCGATAAGACTTCACTTTTCAACAGTTCTGATGGATACAAGGGTACCGACAGAGTCGATTATATCGCCTGAAGGTATAAGACCACTCAAAACACTCATTTATAACAAATATTCATGGCTCATATTAACCTGCGCAACATGACAAAAAACCAGAGTGGCATCATCTCCTCCGTCAAGGTTGGAGGAGTGTTAGGACGTCGAATCCGTGAAATGGGACTGGTACCCGGAACGGAGATTACGATTAAACAGCGCGCTCCTTTAAATGATCCGGTTGCCCTGCGGATTATGGATGGTACCCTGACCCTGCGCAACAATGAAGCAGATTATATTGAAGTGGAGGTGGAGGACTCGTAAACATTGATTGTACAGGAGTTACTGACCCTTTGCTGCCAGGGCACGAATAAAGGGCCCCACGGCATCGACCCCTTCCCGGTCAACCAACTTTATGGTTGCGGTGCCGATGACCGCCATATCCGCCGAAGCTTCCAGCATGACCACATCTTTGCGGCTGGAGATACCAAAACCGACAGCCAGGGGAAGCTCGGTTGCCCGGCGACAACGCTCAAGGTAGCCGGCAAGGTTTTCGTCCATTTCAGTATGCTCACCGGTTACTCCTCGCCGGGCCACGCAGTAGATAAAACCGCTGCCCTGCCCCGCAACATCGGCCATACGTTCATCCGTTGAGGTGGGAGTAAAGAACATGATTGCCGCCATATCGCTGGCTGCAGTTAGACGAAGATATTCCCCACCCTCTTCCGGAGGCAGATCAGGAATAATAAAACCCTTTAGGCCGATTTCTGCTGAACGGTTGATGAAATTCTCTAAACCGTAACGAAAGACAATGTTGTAATAAGTCATGAACAAAAAATTGACCTGCGGAAATTCACGAACCATCTCTTCTGCAAATACAAAACTGTCCTCTACCAGGATTCCGCCTGCCAGAGCATCCTGACTGGCCTTTAAAATAACCGGCCCGTCAGCCATGGGCTCGGAAAAAGGAATCTGCAGCTCAATGCAGTCCACTCCGTTTTCCGCC